>JAZGBK010000157.1:0-2185 GCA_036476365.1 Dehalococcoidia bacterium | reverse complement strand
TGGTAGCGGGCCTTGTCGTAGGCAGGCAGCTTCTGGGGCATGGAGGGGCGCAGGGGTTGGGGTAGGGGAGGGAGGGCGGACAGGGAGCGGGGGCGGTGGGGCAGCAGCCGTAGCAGGCCCCTTGCCCACCGCTGACGGGTGGGGGAGGGGAGGATGTGGCGCAGGAGAAGCCGTTGTGGGAGGGGAGGGGGCTGTCCATCCCGCAGCCGCTCCCGTGCCTGGCCCACCGCCCCCGGCACGGGCACCCCGGAGGGGCACGCCGCCACGCAGGCCAGGCAGTCCAGGCAGCTATCTATATAGCACAGGAGGGTGGGAGTGGGGGGCAGCTCCCCGGAGGCCAGCGCCTGGGCCAGGGCCACTCGGCCCCGTGGAGAAAACGGCTCCTGCGGGCGGGCATTGTAGGTAGGGCAGACAGGCAGGCACAGGCCGCACCGCAGACAGGGGTCGGTGTCTGGCAGCAGCCCAGGGGCTGGCTCAGCGAGCAGACTCATTCCGGGTACTGGGAAACAGCTTGCCGGGGTTGAGTAGGCCCCTGGGGTCCAGGCCGTCCTTGATGAGCCTCATCACCCGCATCTCGGGGGGGCTTACCCGGTGGGGGAGGAAGGCGGCCTTGGACACGCCGATGCCGTGCTCACCGGAGATGGTGCCCCCCAGGCTGAGGGCCACCTGCACCATCTCCGCCACCGCCCGCTCCACCCGTTTCACCACCTCCGCATCCCGGGAGCCGGCCAGGAAGTAAGGGTGCAGGTTGCCGTCCCCGGCGTGGCCCATCACCCCGGCCAGGACGCCGAACTTGGCCCCGATTTCGGCCACTGCCTCCACCATATCCACCAGGCGGCTGGGAGGCACGGTGGCGTCCTCCAGGAACAGAAAGGGGCGGCCCGTCTGCGGCGGGTGGCCCTGGGGGAGAGCGGCCCGGGCCAGGGCAGGCAGCACCGAGCGGCGGGCCAGGGTCAGCGACTCCGCCTGCTGGGGGGTCTGGGCCACCTGCACCTCTATAGCGCCCTGCTCCCGGCACAGGGCGGCCAGTTGCTCCGCCTCCTGGGAGGCGGCCTCGAGGGTACCGTCGGCTTCAATGAGGAGCAGGGCCTCGGCCGCTGGGGGTATCCCGGTATGGGTGTGGGCCTCCACGCAGCGGATGGTGGTGCCGTCCATGAACTCCAGGGTGGCCGGTAGCAGCCGGTGGGCCACGATGGCGGAGACGGTGGCCGCTGCCTGGGCCGGGGTGCGGAAGGTGGCCAGCAGGGTCTTCTTGGCCGGGGGCAGGGGGATGAGGTGGAGGGCGATGCGGGTGAACACCCCCAGGGTGCCCTCGGAGCCTACCATGAGCCGGGTGAGGTCGTAGCCGGTGGTGTTCTTCACGGTAGCGGCCCCGGTGGTCATCACCTCCCCCTGGGGCAGCACCATCTCCAGCCCCAGCACATAGTGGCGGGTGACCCCGTACTTGAGGGCCCGCAGCCCCCCGGCCCCGGTGGCCACATTGCCGCCGATGCTACAGACGCTGGCGCTGGCCGGGTCCGGCGGGTAGAACAGCCCCTGGGCCTCTACGGCCCGGTGAAGGACGGCGGTAACCACCCCCGGCTCCACAGTGGCGCTGAGGTTGGGGGCGTCAATCTCCAGGATACGGGACATACCGGTGAGGCACACCACCACGCTTTCCTCCGGCGGCGGGACGCTGGCCCCGGAGAGGCCCGTGCCCGAGCCCCGGGGCACGGCGGCTACCCCCAGCCGGTAGCAGAGCTCCAGCAGCCGGGATACCTCCTCCGTGGAGGTGGGGAGGGCCACCGCCTGCGGCAGGGCGTTGGGGGTGGGGGAGGCATCGTAGCTGTAGCAGAGCAGGTCCTCGGGCGAAGAGAGCACCCTATCCTGGCCTATTACCCTCTGCAGCTCCTTGACCAGGGCACGGGATGTCATATCCTAGATTATAGCCCAGCGACGGGCCTGGGTCACAGACACCGGGGGAGCTCGTTTAGCATAGGTCATGCAGTCATTTCTTAACATCGTTACGTTTCCTCCCTTGGGGGTCTGGGGGGCGAAGCCCCCCAGGTATAATCCTCGGGTGGGTGGGTGGGAAGGAAAATGGTTGCTGACCCGCCACCCTTGCTCTCCTATAAGTCAGCCCTATCTGGGATGCTATAATAGATATGAGGGGATGGGGCGGGTGAGACAAAAGTCATATTTTCCC
>JAZGBK010000156.1:0-2849 GCA_036476365.1 Dehalococcoidia bacterium | reverse complement strand
TCGATACGGGTAATCGTACCTTTGTAAATATTGGCTTTTTTGCGCTCGCTAGCCGGTGCTTCGATATTGAGGTCGTACAGACGCTGGCCATCGACCCTTCGGCGGAAGGGCTGCGCCCTGGGGCGGGGCAAGCCCCGCCCCTACAGCGGCGCCAGGCATTGACACCGGACGGGGGCGGGGGCACAATGAGGCCGGAGGTAGCTATGGGCAAGGGCCAGGGCCAGCGGTTCCTCAACCAGAACCCCTTCAAATCAGCCAAGGCCATCAAGCGGGGCCGGGCCGCCCGGGTCACCCCACCCCCACCACCCCGCCGGGGGGCGGGCAAGAAGGCGTAGCCCCTACGGCTGCGGCGTCCTTATCTCCACTCCGGCGGCCTCCTCCAGCACAGTGATGGCCGCCCCCACATCCTTGGCACCCAGCCCCTTGGCCACAGCATCTTTGTAGCGCTCCAATGCCAGTTTAGCCATGGGCACCAGCGCCCCGGCCCGCTCCGCCTCCTCTATCGCCAGCCCCAGGTCCTTGAGCACCAGGTCTATAGGAAAGGTGGGCGGCTCCCACCGCCCCTTGAAGATGAGGTAGGGGAAGAAGTTCTCAAAGATAAAGCTGTTGCCGGAGCCGCTGTGGATGACATCCCAGAGCTTCTGCACATCCAGCCCCGCCTTAGCGCCCATCACCATGCCCTCCATGGCCACCAGGCAGTTGGTGAGAGAGAGCATGTTGTTGGCCAGCTTGGCCACATTGCCCATCCCCACTCCCCCCATGTGGTACACATTGCTGCCCATGGCCTCCAGCACCGGCCGGCAGCGCTCAAAGGCCTGCGGGCTGCCCCCCACAATAATGGCCAGGGTGGCCTTCCTGGCCCCCCGGATGCCACCGGTCACCGGGCCATCCAGCACCTCCACCCCCCTCTCGGCGGCGGTGGCGGCGATGCGCTGGATGACCTGGGTGGAGTTGGTGCTCATGTCCACCAGCAAGCTGCCGGAGGCAGCCCCGGCCAGCACCCCACCCTCTCCAAGCACCACCTGCTCTACATCCGAGGGGCGTGGCAGGGAGGTGAACACCATCTCCGAGGCCCGGGCCACTTCCTGGGGGCTCCCGGCTGCTTTAGCCCCCCTGTCCACCAGCTCCGCCACCGGACCGGGGCGGAGGTCGTACACAGTAAGCTCAAACCCCGCTTTGACCACATTGGAGGCCATTGGGTTGCCCATGTTGCCCAGCCCGATAAAGCCGACCTTCATCTCCGCCTCCTGTCTCCAGATGAGCCAATTATAACATTGCTCCCAGCCACATCTGCCTTTATACTGGGGGCAATAATCCTGCGCAAAGGAGGCACCGTGGACATAGTGGAACAGAGGATGGCCAAGGCCAAGGCCAAGATGGAGGAGCTCTTCGGCCCCGGCGGCTTTGAGAGGAAAGGCCCGCTCTTTGAGATGACTCCGCCCGAGTTCGGCGACTTCACCCGGGAGACCATCTTCGGCACCATCTGGGCCGACGAAACCCTGGACACCAAGTACCGCAGCATCGCCACCATGAGCGCCCTCATCGTCACCGGCAAGCACCGGGAGCTCCGCTTCCACCTGCGGGCGGCGCTCCGCATAGGCTTCACCAAGGAGCAGCTCATAGCCCTTATATGCCACTTCGCCTTCTACGCCGGCATCCCCGTCACCCTGGACGCCCTGTATACGGCCAAGGAGGTCTTCGACAGGTGGGACCCCAACCATCCCAAGGCCAAGAGTGTGACCCAATGAGCGCAGAGCAGCAGCCGTGGCAGCTAAAGCACATAGGAGTGGTGGTGCGGGACCTGGAAAAGGCCATGCAGCACTACACCGACCTGGGGCTGTGCGCCCCGGGCAGCTTCCGCACCTACGAGGTAGCCGCCGAGGCCACCTACAAGGGCCACCCCATACCCCTGGAGCTGAAGCTGGCCCTGGCCCGCATGGGGGAGGCCCAGCTGGAGCTCATCGAGGCCCACGAGGGGGACAACCCCTACTGGGACTTCCTGAAGGAGAAGGGGGAGGGGATGCACCACCTGGCCTTCGGTGTGGCCAGTGTGGAGGCCGAGGTGAAGCGAGCGGCGCAGCATGGGGTGGGGGTGCTCCTCAGCGGGAAAACGGGGCGGGGTAGCTTCGCCTACCTGGACAGCGCCGGCACCGGTGGCGCTTTTATAGAGGTGATGGGCGCCTGATAGCGGAACGCTTCCTTCCCCCGCCCCCCATCCAGGCAGCCCTGGCAGCCGTTATACATGTACTGACAATGACAGCGGCAGGACGAGCTTTGAAAGTTGAAAAGGGGAAGGTATGAAAGGTAAAGCGGTACTGCTGGCCCTTGCCCTGGGCATGGCCCTCCTGCTGGGCACCGCCGGGTGCGAGCGGGTGGAGGAAGTGGTAAAGGCGGCGAAGCCGGAAATCCGGGGCACCACCCTGGAGTGGGGAGAGGTCAGCTCCGAGGCCATAGAGGTCACCGCCACCATGGTGGTGTATAACCCCAGCCCCATCTCCCTCCCCGTCAAGAAGATAACCTCGGACATCTTCATGAATGACATCCATATGGGCAGCGCCGAGACGGTGGGCCTGAGCATTGAGAAGAACGCCGAGTTCCCCATAACGGTCTCGGCCCGCATTGATAACACCAAAATCCCCGCCTTCTGGGCGGAGCACCTGAGGCGCAACGAGCAGAGCGAGGCACTGATAAAGATTGGGGCCACCTTTGACCTGGGGATAACCGAGTTCACCTTCCCCTTCAGCCTCAGACGGCCCATCACCACCGACCTGCTGTCCCCCTTAAGCAAGCTGGACCCCACCCTTCTGGAGAAAACGGTCAGAATACCGGGGACGGACCGGGAGATGACT
>JAZGBK010000155.1:0-6716 GCA_036476365.1 Dehalococcoidia bacterium | reverse complement strand
GCGTTATCGGTGCACAGGGCCGGGGAGGGGAAGAGCACCGGCACCGGGGAGGCAGCGGCCACCGCCTGTCTCAGGCGGCGGTTGGCGGCCACCCCCCCCGCTACCAGGATGGCCCGTGCCCCGTGCTGGGCCGCCGCCCGGGCGGCCTTGCCCGCCAGCACCTCCACCACCGCCTCCTGGAAGCTGGCCGCCAGGTCGTCGGGGTGGCCGCCTTCCTGACGTACATAGCGCCACAGGGCGGTCTTGAGTCCGGAGAAGCTGAAGTCATGGCTACCGGGGAGCCAGGCCCGGGGCAGGGGGTGGTGGGGCTGACCCCGCCGAGAGGCCCGGTCTATGGCCGGGCCCCCGGGGTAGCCCAGGCCCAGCAGCCGGGCCGCCTTGTCAAAGGCTTCACCGGCGGCATCGTCCCGGGTGCGCCCCAGGGACTGGAACCGCCCGTGGCCGTGCATCAGGGCCAGCTCCGTATGCCCGCCGGAGACCAGCAGGCACAGCAGGGGCAGCGGTGGCTCTCCTCCACTCTCTACCCACAGGGCGTAGGGGTGGGCCTCCAGGTGGTTCACCCCCACCAGGGGCAGCCCCCGGGAGAGGGCCAGGGCCTTGGCCAGGTTCAGTCCCACCAGCAGCGACCCCGGCAGCCCCGGGCCCATAGTGACGGCGATGGCGTCTACATCTTTCAGGGTGGCCCCCGCCCCCGATAGTGCCCGCTCCACTATGGGCACGATGGCCAGTAGGTGCTGGCGTGAGGCCACCTCCGGCACCACTCCACCGTAGCGGGCGTGGAGGGAGACCTGGGAGGCCACGGCATTGGACAGCAGGTGGCGGCCGTCGGCCACCACTGCCGCCGCCGTTTCATCGCAAGAGGTCTCAATGCCCAACACCTTCCCCAACACCTTCATGGTTGGTGCCAGCACTCGTTGTAGAGGTAGATTAGCAACCTGTATCTGTCCCACCCTCCCGCCCGCGGAACTATATCTGGGGGGCTTCGCCATCCACCCCGGAGCTGCTTACCGTGTGGGCGGGAAAGAACTGATTGTAGCTATCTCATTGTAACATTTTGACGCTCCCCTATGAGGGTGCTATCATTTTCGTAACGAGAAGGAGGCGCTCAACATGGAGGGACTATACCTGGGGTTGATGGCGGGCTTTCTGCTCCTCTCCGCCCTGTTTTCCCTGATGGAGGCGGCCTATCTCTCGGTGCAGCGCAGCCGGGTGCGTCACCTGGCAGCCCGGGGGGTGAGCGGTGGGCCGGAGGTAGAGCGGATAATCCAGGAGCCGGAGCGCATGCTGGCCACCGTCCTCTTCAGCAACAATGTGGCCAACACGGCGGTGGCGGTGCTGGGCTCGGCGGTGGCCATCTCCCTGTGGGGCCCCCGCTGGGGGGTGGGCATCGCCACGGTGGCGGTGGCGGCGGTGGTCTTCGTGCTGGGGGACACCATCCCCAAGTCCGTGGCCACCCGCCATGCCGAGAGGGTGGCCATGCTTACCTCCGGGCTGATGCGCGTGGTGCAGGGCATACTCTCCCCCATGGTCACCGCCATCACCTATCTGGCCACCCGGGTCACCGGGGGTGGCCCTATACAGCAGGCCCTCAGCGAGGAGGAGATACGCTCCCTCATCACCATGGGCCACGAGCAGGGGGCGGTGGAGGAGACCGCTGCCAAGATGCTCCACCGCGTGTTTGAGTTCGGCGACCGCCTAGTGAGGGAGGTGATGACCCCCCGCACCGAGGTGGCGGCAGTGCCGGCAGGCACCACCCTGGAGGACTTCTTGCACATCTACGGCCAGCACCCCTACTCCCGGTTCCCGGTCTACCGCGGGTCCCTGGAGGAGGTGGAGGGGATGCTGTCCATCAAGGATGTGCTCATGGCCCTGGCCCAGGGCGCCCTGGAGCGGAGTGACCCGGTGGATGGTGTGGTGCGCCCTGTCAGTTTCGTCCCCGAGACCAAGCCCCTGGCGGAGCTGCTCCCCGTTATGCAGGCCCAGGGGGCGCAGATGGCGGTGGTGGTGGACGAGTACGGCGGCGTGGCCGGGGTGGTCACCCTGGGGGAGATGGTGGAGGAGATTGTGGGTGGGGTGCGGGACGAGATGGGCTGGGCGGGCCAGGAGTGGGAGACCATCAACGAGTCCACCTTCCAGGTGGACGGCGGCCTGCGGGTAGAGGAGGCCAACGAGATGCTGGGCATTACCCTGCCGGAGGGGGATTATCAGACCGTGGCCGGCCTGTTCCTCAGCCGGTTGGGCCACATCCCCCGGGAGGGAGAGCAGGTGAGTCTGGAAGGCTTCAAGCTGGTGGTCACCCAGATGCGGGGCCGCAAAATAGAGAAAGTCCTCATCACCCGGGAGTAGCTTGCTGCGCTGGAGACTGAGGTTCGGCCGGGGGGAGGAGCTCAAGTTCCTGTCCCACCTGGACCTGATGCGGCTGTGGGAGAGGCTACTGCGGAGGGCAGCGGTGCCCCTATCCTATTCTCAGGGCTTCAGCCCCCATCCCCAGCTCTCCCTGGCCCTGCCCCTCCCCGTGGGTGTCACCAGCGATGCCGAGCTTATGGATGTGTGGCTCTCCCGGCCCCTCCCCCTGGGCCACCTCAGCGGCGGCCTGGAGCGCCAGTCGCCGCCGGGGGTGACGGTGGGTGAGGTGGAGCCGGTGCCCCCACGGGCACCCTCCCTGCCCTCCCTGGTGCGGGCCGCCGAGTACCGGGTGGAGGGGGAGGGGAACGGGGTGGCGGGCGCCGTTGCCGCTCTGCTGGCCGCCGAGAGCTTCCCCTGGGAGCACCGCCGGGAGCGGGAGGTGCGCCGCTACGACCTGCGCCCCCTGGTGGAGAGCCTCTTGGCCGAAAGGGCACCAGGGGGTGGTTGGGTGCTGGAGATGCGCCTCCGCGCCGGCCCCGCCGGCACCGGGCGGCCGGACCAGGTGGCCCTATCGGTGGGCCTGCAGCCCCACCGCCTGCACCGCACCCGCATTCTGCTGGGGGTGCCGTGAGGCTCATCCTGGTGCGCCACGGCCAGACGCAGTGGAACCTGGAGCGCCGCTTCCAGGGGGGTGGCAGCGACATCCGGCTCAACGAGTTGGGCCGCCGCCAGGCACGGTCTGTGGGGCTGGCCCTTAAAGGCGATAAGATAGATGCCATCTACTCCAGCCCCCTCAGCCGGGCACGGGACACCGCCCGGGAGATAGCCCGCCACCACCGCCTGCGGGTGAGGCCGGAGCCCGGCTTTATCGAGATTAACGCCGGGGAGCTGGATGGCTCCTCCTTTGAGCGCATGCCCCAGGAGCACCCCGCCTTCTGGAAGGAGTGGCGGGAGGGAAGCGGCTCCATCACCTGCCCCGGCGGCGAGTCCCTGGACGATGTGATGGCGCGCACCTGGGCCGCCCTGGGGCGCATCCGGGCACGCCACCCGGAGGATACGGTGGTGGTGGTGTGCCATACCTTCACCGTTATCAGCCTCATCCTGCGGGCACTGGGGATGGCCCCCGGCATTTTCCGCCGCCTCCGTCTGGAGGTGGCCAGTATCACCGTGCTGGACCTGGACGGGGACCGGGCCCGGCTGGTGAGGTTCAACGAGACCTGCCACTGGAAGGAGGGTTAGCCCTGGAGGGCCCCCCCGGCTTTGAGGCCCGGGTGCTCACTTTCCTCCGGGAGCACCGCCTGTTCCCCCCCGGCGAGACGGTGGTGGCGGCCGTATCCGGCGGCCCCGATTCCCTGTGCCTGCTCCACCTCCTGTGGCGGCTCCGGGGGGAGCTGGGGATAGGCCTTCACGCCGCCCACCTGGACCACATGCTGCGGGGGGAGGAGGCGGAGGCCGATGCCCGCTTCGTGGCCCAGACCTGTGCCGGGCTAGGGGTGCCCCTCTCTGCGGAGAGGCAGGATGTGGCCGCCCACCGGAAGCGGCACCGGCTGTCCACCGAGGAGGCCGCCCGCCAGGTGCGCTACCGCTTCCTGGCCCGGGTGGCCCGGGGGGTGGAGGCGGGCAGGGTGGCGGTGGGCCACACCGCCGATGACCAGGTGGAGACGGTGCTCCTGAACCTGGTGCGGGGTGCGGGTGCCCGGGGCCTGCGGGGCATGGCCCCGGTGTCCCCGTGGCCGGAGGCCGGCGTGCCCCTCCTCCTGGTGCGTCCCCTGCTCCAGGCCTCCCGAGGGGAGACCGAGGCCTACTGCCGGTGGCTGGGCCTCTCCCCCCGTCAGGACAGCTCCAACCTGCATCCCGGCCCACTGCGAAACCGCATCCGGGGCCGCCTGCTGCCCCTGTTAGAGGGGCTCAACCCCCGGGTGCGCCAGGCCTTGCTGCGCACCGCCCGTGCCCTGTCCCACGACCTGGACTACCTGGAGGCGGCGGTGGCCCGGGCCTGGCCGGAGGTGGTGTCGGCCTCCGGGGAAGGGCTTTCCCTGGACCTGGCCCGACTGCGGGGGCTGCACCCTGCCCTACAGCGCCACCTGCTGCTGAGGGCGGCCGGGGAGGTAATCGGCCGGGAGGATGTGGCCGGGGTGCATGTGGAGGAGGTGCTGCGCCTGCTGGGGCGGCCCGGCAGCCACCGCCTCTCCCTGCCTCGTGGCCTGGTGGTGTCCACCCTGGGGGATAGCGCCTATCTGGGGAGGGGAGAGGCCCCCTGCCCCCTCCCCCCCCTGGGCGGTGAGTATCCCCTGACGGTGCCCGGCGATACCACGCTGCCCGGCTGGCGAGTAAATGCCCAGGTGCTTGAGAAAATGCCTGCTACTGATGTAGAGGGTTTGGACGGCCTGGTGGCTCTCATGGACTTTGAGGCCGCTGGAGCTGAGCTGCTGGTACGGCCCCGCCGCCCCGGCGACCGCTTCCGCCCCCTGGGGCTGGGTGGGGAGAAGAAGCTCCAGGACTTTATGGTGGATGCCCGCATCCCCCGCCCGTGGCGGGGTCGGGTGCCGGTGGTGTGCTCCCCACGGCACATCCTGTGGCTGGTGGGGTGGCGGCTGGACGAGCGGGTGCGGCTGACCCCGGCCACCCGCCGGGTGCTGCGCATTGAGTTCCACCGGGAGCCAGCTTAGAGGGCCTTTAGCCAGCCTCGCCTTTCCATCCGCCCGCCCGGGGATTATGCCTGGGGGGGCAAGCCTGTGGGCCCTAAAGTGACGTTCAACACAAGAACGGTACCATCTATTTGTGCACAAGTTGGAATCGAGTCCTCCGCAGTATATAATGATTCCCACAAAGCAAGACCTGTGCTACCGCTAAGTATTTGGGAGGATTTGCTATGAGCAGGATGCGCCGCTTTGAGTTCTTGGGAAGCTGGTTTTGGCTCATATTCTGGCTTATCTTGTTCTTCCCTATCGGCGTCATCTATTTTGTCCTCAATACTGTCATATTCGAGGAGGACATCGAGGCCGACAAATTCATTGAATGGCATCGCTCAAAGCGAAAGAGATGAGTTGACCCCTGTTCTTGCGGCGCGCAAAGGGGCGCTTATGGTTGACGTACCGCTATCTGAATGCGTTACACAGGCGACGAAAGTCAGAGTTGATAAACACTGGGCCACGCTAAGTAGGTCCCAGCTCAAGCCCCCTCCCGCCGTCCTCCGCGTAGGGCAACTTCTGCCACCAGTGCCAATAATGGCTGTTTGCCTGTAGCTCGGCGAGCCTCGCCTTTCCCGCCCACCCACCCAGTTAGATTATCCTGGGGGGCGAAGTCCGCGCGTCTGCTCCAGGGGGCGTGAGCCGGTCGGCTGAAGTTAACACGAAACCTCCTATCATCCTCCCCTCCCCAGTAACACTTCTTCTGAGGCAACGATACCAACTTCGGTAACAATAATTATGAGGCAATTCGGTAGCTTGACAAGCAGGAAACATGGCCCTAAGATGGGCGCAATTCCCCTTAACAAAGGAAGCCGTACTGTGGGTCATGATAGAGCGGTTGCAGCTATCACGAGTGATAGCTCTTGGTGTTGCAGCACTGTTGGTGGCGGCCAGTTGTGGTGGGAAGGCTACTCCAACCCCCGTTCCGCCTCTCTTGCTTTGGTTTGGGGGGACACCTCATGCACCCTTTTTTCAGATCTCTTTACGTGACCTTGCTGGCTCTGATGAGATATGCTCGGATGGTCGATAGGGCGTCCTGCCCGACCCTCGTCGACGAATCAACTACGCTTACGCTTGGCAATCCGGCGGGCGGCCCACACCATGAATACTGTAAAAAAGGCATGCAATGGTAGAAGCGCCGTAAGAATAACTTCATCCAGTACGTGCTGGTCGGCGCCAATCATCACGTTGACTAGGGCGAGAAGACCGACTAGTAAAACAGCACCTAGGGAGAAGAACCCAAACCAGGTCAACGTCACCCTGTATGGCCGATGAAAAAGCGGGACGTCCGTGTGTAGCCAGTCGATGGCTCCAAGGAGAGTCAGAGTGATTACTGTCAGCCCCAAGATATAATTCATGATGATGAATGCGGGTGGTGGCCCGTCGAAAATCATGTCGAAAGTCATGCTATCTCCTCGAGAGGTTAGGGTTGGGCGCCCTTGAAATCGTTGTTGGGATACAGTAATGCAGGAGGAGTGGCTGTTGCATGCTGCCAAGACGATTCAAAGCGGTCGAGCGCACCGGAAACCTTGTCAGGGCCCCTGACAATATACCCTTCACGGTAGTCCTGATGACCCTCGTGTGGGTGTGGTTCCTCTATCCAGGCAAACTTGAGGTCAAAAATCTTCACATGGTTTTCAGGTAGTCGGGTAAGGGTGCGCATCTCTATGTTTGGCCTTT
>JAZGBK010000154.1:0-12012 GCA_036476365.1 Dehalococcoidia bacterium | reverse complement strand
GGGCATAATGGGGCCTGATTGACCGGGCGGTCAGTCTTCTCTGTCGGGAGTGCAAAGGGGGTAGGGTATGGAAAGACGGCAACTGAAGATGCACCGGCAAAGGGCGGAAGGACGGCGGGCCATCCTACGGGCGGCCCGCTTGCTGTTCTCGGAGCGGGGGTTCCGGGGCGTCTCTATAGACGATGTGGCCCGGGAGGCCGGGGTCTCCAAGGGGCTGGTACTGTACCACTTTGTGAGCAAGGACAGGCTGTTCGCTCAAGCCATCGGCGAGGTCAAGGAGGAGCTCTTCCACCGCCTGCGGCTTGCCCTGGAGGGGCAGACCAGCGCCCGGGAGAAGCTCATCGCCCTGATTACGGGCTATCTGCGCCTGGTCAAGAGCCAGCGCAAGCTGTGGCGCATGGTGCTGCACGAGGCCTACGGCCTGGGCGGAGCAACCCGCCGGCTCCTGCTGGACTGCCGGCAGTACAGCCTGGGCATAATCTCGGGGGTGCTGGAGGAGGGGATGGGCCAGGGGGAGTTCAGGAACCTGGACCCCCAGCTCGCCTCTCTGTGCCTGCTGGGGATAATCTCGGAGCGGGTGCTCACCGGGCCAGCCCCCACCCAGGAGCCCGATGTAGAGCGGCTGGCCGTCGCCATCGCCGATATCGTGCTCCACGGTGTGGGTGCCCCGCAGCAGACGGCAGACCTGGCTTCATAAGGGAAGGCGAGGAGGCAACTAATGGACCATAAGCAGGGGGGCAGGCTATGAGCCGGAGGGTGGTGATAACCGGGCTGGGGGCAGTAACCTCCCTGGGCACCGGCGTGGAGCAGAGCTGGCAGGCACTGTGCGCCGGCAGGTCCGGCATCACCCGGATTACCCGGTTTGATGCCAGCAGCCTGCGCACTCAGATTGCCAGCGAGGTCAAAGACTTCCACGCCGAGGACTTTATGGACAAGAAAATGGCCCGGAGGACGGACCGCTTTGAGCAGTTCGCCCTGGCGGTGGCGCAGATGGCGGTGGCGGATGCCGGGCTGGAGATTAACCACAGCAATGGCACCAGGGTCGGGGTCAGCATGGGGACCATCCTGGGAGGGATGGAATCCGTGCTGGACGCACAGGAGCTATGGTTCAAGGGCGCCGCTTCGCAGATATCCCCCTTCATGGTGCCCATGCTCATAGGCAACATGGCGGCGGGCCAGGTTGCCATGCGCCTCGGTGCCCGGGGGCCCAACCTGGCCCCCAACACGGCCTGCGCCACCGGCACCTATGCCGTGGGCGAGTCATTCCGCCTCATCCAGAGGGGCGAGGTGGATGCCATGATTGCCGGGGGCTCCGAGGCCGGGGTAATCCCCGTGATTATTGAAGGCCTGGCAGTGATGGGGGCCACCTCCACCCGCAACGACCAGCCGGAGAAGGCCAGCCGGCCCTTTGACCGGGACCGGGACGGCCTGACACCCGGGGAGGCGGCGGCAGCGGTGGTCCTGGAAGAGCTGCACTCCGCCCTGGGGCGGGGTGCCAGCATTTACGCCGAGGTTATCGGGTTCGCTGCCAACTGCGACGCCTACCACATAACCTCTCCCTCCCCCGGCGGGGAAGGCGCCGCCAGGTGCATGACCCTGGCCCTCCAGGATGCCCGAATCTCCCCGGATGAGGTGGACTACATCAATGCCCACGGCACCTCCACGCAGTACAATGACGCCGCAGAGACCCAGGCGGTAAAGACTGTCTTCGGGGAACACAGCAAAAGGCTGGCTATGAGCTCCAACAAGTCCATGCTGGGGCACACCTTCGCGGCCTCCGGGGCGGTGGAGGCCGTGTTCACCTGCCTCACCATAAAGGAGGGCCTCATCCCTCCCACCATCAACTACGAGACGCCGGACCCGGAGTGCGACCTGGACTATGTGCCCAACGAGGCCCGCAGGGCCACGGTCAGGGTAGCCCTCTCCAACTCCTTCGGCTTCGGCGGCAACAATGCCGTACTAATCCTCCGGGAGTTCGTCAGCTAAACCGGAGGGACAAGGTAGGGGCCTTCCTGGGGATGCTGCCACTGGAAGCCGTGTAGCCCCCTTGCGGGCCAACCGCATGAACAGGAGAACCGCTTTTGAAACAGGGCCGCTTCTTCTACGGCTGGGTCATAGTGGGTGCGGGACTGGTGGTGTGGATACTGGAGCCGGGGATGTACGCCTCCTTTGGGGTCTTTTTCAAGCCCATCGCCTCGGAGCTGGGCTGGACGCGAGCCATGGTGGCCGGGGCGGTCTCCCTGGCCAGTATAACTATGGGGGTGCTGGCACCCTTCTCCGGGGCACTATCCGACCGCTACGGCGCCCGGCGGCTGGTTATGGCCAGCGGGGCCCTCACCGGGCTGGCCTACGCCCTGATATCCATGACACAGACACTGTGGCAGTTCTATGCCTTTTACATCCTCATGGGGCTGGGCATGGGCATCTCCTTTGCCCCCATCACCGCCGCAGTCATCCGCTGGTTTGAGAAGAGCCGCGGCCTGGCCCTGGGCATCACCAGTGTGGGCACCGGTATAGGCGGGATGCTCTTTCCGCCGCTGTCCAACCAGCTCATCTCCATGTGGGGGTGGCGCAGCAGCTACCTGGTTATGGGCATCCTGATGGGTGCCGCCGTGCTGCTGGCCGGCACCTTCCTGCGCACCAGCCCCCGGGATATGGGACTCCTGCCCTATGGGGCCAGGGCCTCCGGGACACCAGCGGCCTCGTCCCCAGCCGGGAATCCGGCGCCGCTGGCCGGTTCCACCATGCCCCAGGCCATCAGGACCGTTGCCTTCTGGACGGTATTCTTCGCCGCCGTGGCGGCGGTCTTCTCCTTTAGCCTGGTCAATGTACACCTGGTGAACTACGCCACCGACCAGGGGCTCACCCCGGCTACGGCGGCCGCTATCATGGCGGTATTCGGGGCGGGCAACAGCGTGGGCCGGCTGGGGCTGGGGGCACTCTCCGACCGAGTGGGCAGGAAGCACATGTTCCTCATCGTCCTGGCGTTGGGAGGGGTGTCCATGCTTTTCCTCATAGTGGCTCAGACGGCGTTGATGCTCTACCTTTTCGCCCTGGTCTTCGGGATGGCCTACGGCGGTGCCATAGTCAACTGGCTGACCCTCCCCAGCGAGCTGTTCGGCCTGAGGGCCGTAGGCGTCATTACCGGGCTGATTATGACCGGCAGCACCTTTGGAGGAGCCATAGGCTCTTTCCTGGCAGGATATATCTTTGATGTCACCGGCAGCTACTCAGCGGCCTTCTCCACCGGGGCCATCCTGCTGCTCATGGCCAGCGGGTTCGCCCTTTTCCTGAAGGTGCCGCGGAAGGCAGCACAGCAATATGGAACTTAGCGCATCCAGGGAGGTAAAAATGTCAGCACCTTTAGAGGGAATCAGGGTCCTGGACTGGACGGTGTACCAGCAGGGCCCGGTGGCCACCGTCCTGCTGGGGGACCTGGGGGCGGAGGTCATCAAGATTGAGGAGCGGGGGAGCGGCGACCTCTCCCGCCAGGTGGGGGGCTGGATGGGGATGCCCACACAACTGCCCGGTGGCCGCAACTTCCATTTCGAGATATATAACTACAACAAGAAGGGCATCACTCTGGACCTGAAGCAGGCAGGCGCACGGGAGGTGCTGCAGCGTCTCGTAGAGCACTCCGATGTCTTTGTCCTGAACATACGCCAGGAGGTGGCCCAGCGGCTGGGGGTGGACTATGAGACCCTGCGGGGCTACAACCCCAGGCTAATCTATGCCCAGGCCTGGGGCTACGGGCCGGAGGGGGAGGACAGCAACCGCCCCACCATTGACCAGGCCGTGGCCGCCCGCTCCGGCATCATCGCCTCCCTGACCCCACCGGGGATGCCACCCCACTACCCCAACATGGCCGTGGTGGACCAGATTGGGGCCACCATGCTGTCATATAGCATCCTGGCAGCGCTGCTGGCCCGGGAGCGGTTGGGGGTGGGGCAGCGGGTGGACAGCTCCCTGCTGGGCAGCGCTATGTGGCTACAGGCCCTGCACATCAACACCCACCTCATCCTGGAGAAGGACCTTTCCCTCTCCAACCGGGAGCGGGCCTCCAACCCGCTCTGTAGCTACTACCGGTGCGCCGATAACCAGTGGCTCTTCCTGGGCCTGCTGGACTCCCACCGGCACTGGCCCCACTTTTGCCAGGCGCTGGGGTTAACCGAAGTGGAGGCGGACCCCCGCTTTGCCACCCCCCAGGCCCGGAGCCAGCACCGCCAGGAGCTCATCGCCCTGCTGGACGGGGCCTTCGCCCAGAAGCCCTTGGAGCACTGGCTGGAGGTGCTCAAAGGGTATCCGGACTTCATCTTTGACCCGGTAAACCCGGTGCCGGCCGTGCTCCACGACCCCCAGGTGCGGGCCAACAGCTACATCCGGGAGGTCCCTAACCCATCTACGGGGAGCGTGAACATGGTGGGGGTGCCCTTCCGCCTGGAGAAGACCCCTACGGTTACGCCCCACCCCGCCCCCGGGCTGGGGGAGCACAACGATGAGGTGCTCAGTAGAGTGTGCGGCTATACCAGTGCCGAAATCGCCGCCCTCAGAGAGGCGGAGGTGATTTAGGACACAGTAAGGGCCGGAGTAGCCCGCTCTCATCCGGAGAGCCAGAGGAGGAGACATGGTTGAAAAGCCGCTTAAGGGCAAGGTGGTGGTGGTCACCGGGGCCGCCAGGGGGGCGGGGCGCGCCCAGGTCCAGGCGCTGGCTAAGGAAGGGGCCAGGGTGGTGGTGGCCGACCGCACCGTGGCCCCCAGACCGGAACTCCTGATGGAGGACACCATCTTCAGCGTGGCCGACAGCATTAACCAGGAAGGGGGCACGGCGCTGGCGGTGAAATGTGATGTGCGGGAGGAGGGGGATATCGTGGCCCTCCGGGACCAGGTGCTGGAGAGCTTCGGCACGGTGGATGTCGTCGTCAACAACGCCGCCATCACCTTCGGCGCCAAGGCCTGGGAGATACCCACCGAGCGCTGGGACCGGGTGATGGCCGTGAACCCCCGGGCTACTTTCCTCATGTGCAAGCACTTCCTGCCCACCCTCATGGACAAGCGCCGGGGCTCCATCGTCAACCTCTCCTCGCCGGCAGGCAGGGGGCCGGCCCCCGAGATGTCGGTTTACTCCGCATCCAAGGCGGCCATCGACTATTTCACCCTCAGCCTGGCCGAGGAGGTACGGGAATACAACATCGCCGTCAACTGCATCGCCCCCACCGGCGGCATAGACACCGAGGGCAACAGGCAGATTTTCCAGGATGACCCGGCGTGGACCCAGACCTGGGAGCCCGCCGAACACTTCGCCCTGGCGGTGGTGTGGCTGGCCAAGCAGGACGCCGGGAGCTTCACCGGCAACCTAATCTATAGCCGGGCCTTCATCTCCCAGTACGGCCTGTGCCGCAAGTGGTGCTGCGCCGCCCTGGGGGCGGAACCATCCGTGGGCGGCCCCCTGCGGGTGGAGTGGGAGCCCAACCTCTCTATGAAGGTCTGGACGGCCCGTAAGGCCACCGATGAGTAAGGACAGGAGGGAACAAGATGTATTTTGAGGATCTGAAAGTAGGGCAGAAGTTCCCCGGCACCTCCCTCACCGTTACCGAGGCCCACATCGTGGAATTCGGCTCCATCACGGGGGACAGGGCCTGGCTCCACTTCAACGAGGAGATGGCCAGCAAGACCCCCTTCGGCCGGCGCATCGCCCACGGCATGCTCACCGCCTCCCTGGCCGTGCCCAGCATCGTGCCCATCATGGGGGACGAGGCGGTAACCCACCTCAGCGATACCTTCGTCTACCGGGACCCGGTGTTTATCGGTGACACCATCACCACCGAGTGCGAGATTGACCACCTTCAGCCCAAGAGCAAGTGGGGCCTGGTAAGGATTAAATATACCACCCGCACCCAGAAGGGTAACACCGTAATGGAGGGGGAGACGGTGGTCGGGGTGCGCTTTAAGCCCCAGGCTTAGCCCAGCAGGCAGCATATGGAGAAACGGAGGGACAAGGCGGCTATAGCCGGTATCGGCTGGACCAGGTTCAGCAAGGCTTCCGGGGTGAGCGTCCTTCACCTGGCCGTGTTGCTGCTAATAGGGGCGCTGTTGCTGCCCGCGGCATCTTCTCTGCCCCGTCCCCTCCGGCCTCAGGAGGCGGAGAATGTGGGGCTGGTGGGACATTGGCCCTACGGCCCGACATGGGCGGTAACCGTGGGTGAGATTGGCGGCGTGCCGCATGCCTTCCTGGGCTCGGGCCCCACTCTGCTGGTGCTGGACATATCTAACCCGGAGCGGCCAGTCAAGATGGGGGAAGTAGTCACCCCCAGTATGGTGAGGGGGCTGTCCCTCCAGGGCGGGCTGCTCTACATCGCCGACGGGTATAGTGGGTTGAGGGTGGTGGATGTCTCTGACCCGGCCAACCCCACTGAGGTGGGCTACTACGATACCCCTGGCTATGCCCTGGGAGCGTTCGTCTCCGGGGGCTATGCCTACATCGCTGACGGGAACAGAGGGCTAAGGGTGATAGATGTCTCCGACCCAGTCCAGGCCCACGAGGTGGGCTACTACGATACCCTCGGCTGGGCCCGGGGGGTGTTCGTCTCTCGGAGCTACGCCTACATCGCCGACCACTGGGGAGGGCTAAGGGTGATAGATGTCTCGGACCCGGCCAACCCCACTGAGGTGGGCTACTACGATACCCTCGGCCATGCCTGGGGGGTGTTCGTCTCCGGGAGCTATGCCTACATCGCTGATGGGGGTGCCGGGCTAAGGGTAGTGGATGTCTCGGACCCGGCCAACCCGACTCAGGTGGGCTCCTACCATACCGGTACCCCTGGCCTTGCCCAGGCGGTGTTCGTTTCCGGGGATTACGCCTATATCGCCCATGATACAGCCGGGCTCAGGGTGGTGGATGTCTCTGACCCGGCCAACCCGACCGAGGCGGGCTTCTACGATGTCCCCGGCTGGGCATATGGGGTGTCCGTCTCCGGGGATTATGCCTATATCGCCGATTATCGGGCCGGGCTGAGGGTGGTGGATGTCTCTGACCCGGCCAATCCCACCGAGGTGGTCTTCCACGATACCCATGGCCTTGCCTGGGGGGTGTTCATCTCCGTGGGCTTCGCCTACATCGCTGATATCCGGGGGGAGTTGAGGGTGGTAGATGTCTCGGACCCGGCCAACCCCACCGAGGTGGGCTACTACGATACCCACAGCGAGGCGCGGGGCGTGTTCGTCTCCGGGCGCTACGCCTATGTCGCCGCTGGCGAGGGGGGGCTGAGGGTGGTGGATGTCTCGGACCCGGCCAACCCCGCAGAGGTGGGCTACTATGATACCCCCGGGCTTGCCAGGGGGGTGTTCGTCTCCGGGAGCTATGCCTACATCGCTGATGGGGGTGCCGGGCTGAGGGTGGTGGATGTCTCTGACCCAGCCAACCCCATCGCGGTGGGCTACTACGATACCCCCGGCTCTGCCCAGGCGGTGTTCGTTTCCGGGGACGACGCCTATATCGCCCATGATATAGCCGGGCTGAGGGTGGTGGATGTCTCTGACCCGGCCAACCCCACTGAGGTGGGCTACTACGATGCCCATGGCGAGGCGCGGGAGGTGTTCGTCTCCGGGCGCTACGCCTATGTCGCCGCTGGCGAGGGGGGGCTGAGGGTAGCGGATATCTCGGACCCGGCCAACCCCACTGAGGTGGGCTACTACGATGCCCCCGGCCTTGCCCGGGGGGTGTTCGTCTCCGGGAGCTATGCCTAGGTCGCCGCTGGCGAGGGGGGGCTGAGGGTGGTGGATTTCTCTGACCCGGCCAACCCCACCGAGGTGGGCTTCTACGAAACCCCCGGGCTTGCCGGGGGGGTGTTCGTCTCCGGGAGCTATGCCTACATCGCCGATTACTGGGGGGGGCTGATTATCCTGGAGTATACACCGTCGCCCTCGCCGATGTCCAAGTAGCGGGCAAAGTGGAGCTCCAGAGGCGCACCGGGGATGTGGGGACATGCGTTGTCTTTGAAGGCGCTGATAGCCGGTGGGAAACTTTAACCGTCGCCGATGGCTCGTTTAGCCTGGAGCTGCCGTCAGGGAGCTACACCGTCCGGGCGGCACGGTAGGAGCTGCGCACCAGGGGGCCGGAGGCCACCCCCCGGAACCCCATCCCCTGCGCTATGTCCCGGTAATCCTCAAACTCCTCCGGGGGCACGAAGCGCACCACGGAGTGGTGCTCCGGCGATGGGCGGAGGTACTGCCCCAGGGTGAGAAAGTGGCAGCCCACCTCCCTTAGCTGTGCCATAGTCCACATCACCTCCTCCCGCTCCTCCCCCAGCCCCAGCATGAGCCCCGACTTGGTGAAGAGTCCGGGGGCCGCATCCCCGGCCCGCCGCAGCAGCTTCAGGGAGCGGCTGAAGCTGGCGCCGGGGCGTACCTGGGGGTAGAGGCGGGGCACCGTCTCCAGGTTGTGGCTGAGCACCGCGGGCCGTGCAGCCAGCACCGCTTTCAGCGGTCCGGCGGAGCCCTGGAAATCGGGCACCAGCACCTCTACCGGCAACGAGGGACTGTAGTCGTGCAGCGCCCGGAGGGCGGCGGCAAAGTGGCCTGCCCCTCCATCGGGCAGGTCGTCCCGGGTGACAGAGGTGAGCACTGCGTAGTCCAGCCCCAGCCGCCGCACCGCCTCCACGATACGCCCAGGCTCTGTGGGGTCAGGTGGAGAGGGGTGGCCGGAGGCCACGGCACAGAAGCTACAGGCCCGGGTGCAGGTATCCCCCAGCAGCAAGAAGGTGGCCGTGCCCCGGGCGAAGCACTCCCCCTGGTTGGGGCAGCGGGCGCTCTGACACACCGTGTGCAGCCCCAGCCCGGCGGTGAGGGCCTGCATCCGCTCCAGCACCCCCGGCGGCGGGGGCCGCAGCCTCAGCCAGCCGGGGTGCCGCAGCACGCCGACCATAGCTCCTCCGCACCTCCTTCTTCCAGCCTGAGGCCGAAGACGCGGCCGAAAGACTCCTTGAGAGGGGCCTTGACCTCGGCCACCGTTACCCCCCACCCCAACAGGCGGGCCATAGAGGTCACTCCCCTACCGGTGATGCCGCACGGGTTGATGAAAGCGAAGTGTCGCAGGTCCGGGTCCACATTGAGGGCAAAGCCATGACTGGTGATGCCGTGGCCGATATGGATGCCCAGGGCACATATCTTCTCCCCACCCACCCATACCCCGGGGTATCCGGGGAAGCGGCCGGCGGTGATGCCGAAACCCCCCAGCAGGTCAACAACCGTTTGCTCCAGGAGGCGCACATATTCGGTAACGCCAAGGCCCCGCTGCCTAAGGTCCAGTATAGGGTAGGCCACCAGCTGCCCCGGCCCGTGGTAAGTCACCCGGCCGCCCCTATCGGTGGCCAGGACGGTGATACCCTCCCGGTCCAGGGACTCCGCCGGGGCCAGAATGTCGCCTGGCTGCCCGGAGCGGCCCACGGTGAGCACCGGGGGGTGCTCCAGGAGCAGGAGCATATCGGGTACCCTGTGCTCCCCCCGAGCCAGCTTCAGGGCCTGCTGTAGCTCCAGCGACCGGGAATAGGCCACGGTGCCCAGGTCATAGACCAGGCAGGTATCTGCAGGTGCCATAAGAGTGGCCCCATTCTATCACCGCACCGGTGGGCGGGCAAGGCACGCTGCGGGCCGCATGTTGCATCAGCCGCATACCCGGTAGTATCCTGTTCACGGCGTAGCCGTGCTCAGGAGGTGAAGCTTGGGTAGGAGACTTGAAGGAAAAGCAGCCATAGTTACCGGTGGGGGGAGGGGAATAGGCAGAGAGATAGCATTGGGGCTGGCTGCCGAGGGGGCCAGCGTGGTGGTAGCCGACCCTGGGGTAGCCAGGGGAGGGCAGGGAGAAGACCAGGCCCCCGCAGATGCAGTGGTGGCCGAGATTATGGGGAGGGAGGGGAGGGCCATCTCCGACTTCCGCTCTGTGGCCGACTTTCAAGCGGCCGGGGAAATAGTCCAGAACTGTGTGGAGAGCTTCGGCACGGTGGATATTGTGGTAAACGGCGCCGGAGTCCTTCGAGAGCGTATTATCTGGAACCTCTCGGAAGAGGACTGGGACACCGTGTTAAAGGTGCACCTCTACGGGACTTTCAATATATGCCGCCATGCCAGCCGCCGGATGAGGGAGCAGGGATACGGAAGGATGATAAACATTACCTCCGATGCCTGGAGAGGGACGGTGGGCCAGTCCAACTATGGGGCGGCCAAGGCCGGAATCGTCGGCCTCACCAGGGCGCTGGCCCGGGAACTGGGCAGATACGGGGTAACCGTCAACGCCATCGCTCCCTTGGCAGCGACCAGAATGACCATGGATGAAGGGGTGAAGGAGGGCATGGGGAAAAGGCTTCAGGCAGGGATAATCACCCAGGAGGTTTACGAGGCTTTCATGCGTATGCCCGGTCCGGAATATGTGCCTCCCCTGGTAACCTACCTGGCCAGCGACGCCGGCGCCGATATAAACGGACAGGTCCTCCATATAGAAAGGGGAAGGGTCTCCATCTATTCCGAGCCGGTGGAAACGAGGACTATTTTCAAGAATACCGAAGACGGCATGTTCCGGGTGGAGGAGCTTGAGGAAGCCGTGCCCCGCACCCTCTTGATGGGCTATGTCAATCCGGCGCCCCGGCAGCGGGGTTAGGGGACACAAAGCCAGAGAGCGGGCCTTCCCCACCAGCAATAGGGGCCCAGCTACGCCTGTTGCCTTCTATCACAATCCTGTTGTAGAATTAGCCCTGGGTGTCCCTCCCCAAGGATGGACACCCACAGTTTGGGTAGGTGGGTCCCGGGAGCCAGGCCACACCCTCCAGGGTGGTCAGCGGCCTCCTGGGTTATGTGAAGACTATACTGATGGGTAAAAGGAGGTCAACTCACTATGCCAGTAAAGATACGGAGGCCGGTACCTTCGGACCTGGAAATCGCCCAGGAGGCTGAACTTCTGCCTATCACCGAGGTGGCCCAGAAGGCCGGCATCCAGGACAGTGAGTTGGAGCCGTATGGCCGCTACATGGCCAAAGTGGACTACGCAACGCTGCTGGAAAGGCTCAAGGGCCGGCCCAACGGCAAGCTTATCTGCGTCACCGCCATTACCCCCACCCCCCTGGGCGAAGGCAAAACGGTAACATCCTTCACCCTGGGCCAAGGGCTAAACAAGCTGGGCAAGAACATCATCAACACCTCCCGCGAGCCTTCCAAGGGACCGACCTTCGGCATCAAGGGTGGCGCTACCGGGGGCGGCTACGCCCAGGTGCTGCCTATGGAGAACATCAACCTCCATTTCACCGGGGATATCCACGCCGTGGAGACAGCCCATAACCTGGCCGCCGCCGCCCTGGACGCCAGCATCCTCCACGGCAACAAGCTGAACATAGACCCCCTGAATGTGACCTGGCCCTACTGCGTGGACCTGAACTCCAGGGCGCTGAGGCAAGTGGTGGTGGGCATAGGTGGGCGAGCCAACGGCTACCTCCGCACCGCCGGCTTTGACATCACTGTGGCTACCGAGACGGCCGCCATCCACGCCCTGGCCTCCGGTCTGACCGACTTGCGCCAGCGGATTGGCCGGGCGGTGATCGGCTACTCCCGCGATGGCAAGCCAGTCACCCTGGAGGACCTCCAGGTGGCCGGGGTCATGACCGTTTTGATGAAGGACTCCATCAAGCCCAACCTGTGCCAGTCCACCGAGGGCCACCCCATCCTGGTGCACGCCTTCCCCTTTGCCAATGTGGCCCACGGCAACAACTCGGTGATTGCCGACTTTGTGGCCCAGAAGCTGGCCGACTATGTGGTCACCGAGAATGGTTTCGGTTCCGACTGCGGCTTCGTCAAGATGATGGATGTGAAGTGCCGGCAGAGCGGCCTCAAGGCCGATGCCGCCGTCATCGTGGCCACGGTACGGGCCCTCAAGCAACACGGCGGCGCCTTCCACCTCCGCCCCGGCATGCCCTATGCGGCGGTCAAGGAGGCAGCCGAGACGGAGAACCTGCCCGCCCTGGAAAAGGGCTG
>JAZGBK010000153.1:0-12439 GCA_036476365.1 Dehalococcoidia bacterium | reverse complement strand
CTGTTTGTGCCCCGTTTCACACCCACCCCTGGCCTATTGTAAACCGTCCCAGCGGCGAAGGAAAGCGCCTTTTTGCGGAGAAGGCGTCAGACTTGGAGCGCCGTGGTCACGGTCTTTTCAATACTTTGTCGTGCTCTCCAACATTACGCACCGTTGTGACATCCCCGGCCATCTGGAAGGTCATCCTCAACCTCCTGGATGGCCGTGCCTCCCATATATCCCGAATGCCTTCCATCTTCTTGCTATGGAGACCAGGGTGACGAGGATTATTTCCCAATAGTCCCAGCGCTTTGAGGACGCTCCGCTTTTCAACCTTGGTCAGTTTGGAATACGCCTCATCAAACTGTTCGGCGAGGTGGACCTCCACCGCTACGGCTTGCCCTCCCCTGGTGGCTCACCCTCCCCTTGTGTCCCACCATCAAGGTACCTGACCGCTTCGGCGGCCGACCTGAACTTCCTCACCCGGCCGGCCTTTATGTCCCCATCGGCCTTGCGCTCCCCCTCCTGCCACTGCCGGGTCCAGAAGTAGGCCTGGGTGGCGTCCACCAGCTTCTTGGGCTTCAGCACTATGTAGCCCTCCTCTCCCAGCTCCACCTCCACGAAGTCGCCCGCCTGCATGTTGGCCCGGGTCCTGATTTCCTTGGGCAGGGTAACCTGCCCCCCGCTGGTCAGCTTCGCCAGTATACCCATCTCAGACTCCTTGCCACATTGGCCCATTATGCCAATGTACCAATAATTGTAGCACAACCAAACAAGCTGTGTTAGGAAGAACACGCGCTCAACAGGTCTGGCCGCTCCGTCAGTGGGGAGTAACGCTTTGAGGTGGGTCAGGAGCTAATGGCACCGAGTGCGCTCATCCCCCAAGGTCTTTTTCCCTCCCTTGACTACCCCACCAGCGCCGAAAGAGGGCTATCCACAGGGCAAGAAACGCTAAGGCAAGAACTGCATCTAACCACCATGCCACTGCCATGTACGCTGGCTCTGTTGAAAAACCAATCTCTATGGTTGCCATTAAGCTTGCTAAGCTTGGGAGAGAAAAAATCAACGGAATCACAGTAGCAATAGTTAGTTCCCGTGCACTTAAGAGTTTGCCCCTTGTCGTAACTTCCCATTGAAACACCCCGGCGTTCTGAGTTAGCCTGCATACTGCGGGGCTAATCCTATCCCGTATATACAACCCTATGTCACTGATTGTAAGGCGCTGGTTAAGATAGTACAAACCTAACGAGGATGATACAAAAGGAATCGCCAAAAGGATGACAGGCGGTTCCTGGCGGAGATAAAATGCCGCAGCCAGGATACTTCCTAATATCGTTACATTAGTGAGTATTGAAGTCATTGAATCCTGGCGCCTGCTGAGGATCTCCTCTCTCAGCGCTTTGAACTCGCTAAGCCAGCACTCTAGCTCCTCATTTACCGGGTGTGCTGATGACTGTGCCTGTAGGTTTGCTGACATTTTCTCACCCGATGGTGCCTTTGGTGCTGGGGACACCCCCGCCCAGGCGCTCGTCGTAGCGGGTGGCGGCCTTGAGGGCACGGGCCAGGGCCTTGAAGGCGGCCTCCGCCCGGTGGTGGTCGTTGCTGCCCTTCAATATCTGGACATGCAGGTTGAACTTGGCCTCCTGGGCCAGGGAGTGCAGGCAGTGGCGCAGCATGTCCGCCTCTATCCCACCCATCGCCACCTCCAGGGCAGCATCTATCACGGCATAGCCCCGGCCGCTGATGTCCACCGCTACCAGGGCCAGGGACTCGTCCATGGGCACCACGGCGTGGCCCATGCGCACAATGCCCCGACGCTCCCCCAGGGCCTGGTCAAAGGCCCGGCCCAGGCACAGCCCCACATCCTCCATCAGGTGGTGCTGGTCGTCCCCGGTGGCCGAGATGTTTATATCAAAGAGCCCGTGGCGGGCAAGCTGGGCCAGGAAGTGGTCAAACAGGTGCACCCCGGTGTCTATCTGCCACTGGCCCTGGCCGTCCAGGTCCAGCTCCACACTGATGTTGGTCTCGGCGGTCTCCCGGCGCACTGTGGCCCGGCGGGGGCCGGGGGCTACATCAGGCATTTGTCACCTCCCTGCTGCACCGTTGGGGGCCGCCCTGGCGGGCGGCGGCCCTCACCCCCTTTATCTTCTTGGAGAAAGCGCAACCTATCATCCCGACCTGCTGGCCAGCTCTGCCCCCACCCGCTGGAGGACCTCCACCACGGCGTCGCTGTGCTCCGGTTTGCCTACGCTGATACGCAGGCAGTGGCGCAGCCGGGGGGTATCAAAGTAGCGCACGAAGATGCCCTGCCGCCGCAGCCACAGGTGGGCCTGCCGGGCATCCACCCCATCCAGGGCACACAGGATGAAGTTGGCCCGGGAGGGGTAGGGGTGGCAGAAGTCCAGCGCCTGGAGCCGGGGGAAGAGCCGCTCCCGCTCGGCCACGATGTCCCGCACCCTCCCCTGGAGGTACTCCATGTCCTTGAGAGATTCCAGGGCGGCCACCTGGGCAGCCACATTCAGGTTGTAGGGCGGCTTGATGCGCATGATGTGCTCGGCCAGCCCGGGGTGGCATAGGGCGTAGCCCACCCGCAGCCCGGCCAGCCCCGCCCACTTACTGAAGGTGCGCAGCACCACCAGGTTAGGGTACTCCTTCACCAAGGGGGCCACCATCTCCCCGCCGGACTCCCCGGTGAACTCCCCAACGAACTCAAAGTAGGCCTCGTCCACCACCACCAGCAGCCCCATGTCCAAGAGGCCCTGCACCTGCTCCGGGGACGCCAGGTTGCCGCTGGGGTTGTTGGGAGAAGCTACGAAGACCACCTTGGTCCGTGGCCCCACCTTCTCCCGCACCGCCGCCAGGTCTATATCAAAGGCCTCATCCCGGGGCACCTCCACCACCTCACCGCCGCAGACATGGGTGCTGAAGGGATACATGCCGAAGGTGGGCACCAGGTCAATCACCTGGTCCCCCGGCTCCAGGAAGAGGCGCAGCATGAGGTCAATAAGCTCGTCGCTGCCGGCCCCCACCACGATGTGCTCCCGGCCCAACCCCACATAGCCCTCCAGGGCCTCCCGTAGCTGCCGCTGGTCGGGGTCGGGGTAGATGTGGTAGAAGGGGTAACCGGCCAGGGCCTGGCGCACGCGGGGGGAGGGGCCGTAGGGGTTCTCGTTGCCGTCCAGCTTGATGACCTCGGCCACCGTCCTACCCGCCTCCTGGGCCAGCACCTCCAGGGGCACAATGGACTGGTAGGGGTCCAGCCCGGAAAGGTGGCGGCGCAGCATCTTCTCCCAGGTCACCGTTGGCCCTTCTTCCTCAGCATTCTCTCAATGGCGGCGGCGTGGGCGGTGAGGCCCTCGGCCCGGGCCAGCTCAGCCGCCGCCCCTGCGGTCATCTCCATTATATTATTATTGAGGGCCACCAGGCTGGTGACCTTGAGGAAGGACTCCACCCCCAACGGAGAGGAAAAACGGGCTGTGCCTCCGGTGGGCAGCACATGGCTGGGCCCGGCCACATAATCGCCGAAGGCCTCCCCACCACCCAGGAAGATGCACCCGGCGTGGCGCACCCCGGCGGCGAAGCCCTCCGGGTCGGCCACCAGCAGGGTGAGGTGCTCCGGGGCGTAGGCGTTGACGAAGTCGGCCGCCTGGGAGAGGCCATCCACTCGGATAACGGCCCCCCGCCCCTCCAGGGCCTGGCGGGCGATATCTGCACGCTCCAGGCCCGCAAGCTGGGACTCCACCTCCCGGACCACCTCCCCGGCCAGGGTGGGGGAGGGGGTGAGGAGCAGGGCCGACGCCAGGGGGTCGTGCTCCGCCTGGGCCAGGAGCTCGGCGGCGCACAGGGCGGGGTCGGCGGCCTCATCGGCCACCACCAGCGTCTCCGTGGGCCCGTAGAGGCCGTCTATGTCCACGGTGCCGAAGACCTCCCGCTTGGCCAGCATGACGAACAGGTTGCCGGGGCCGCATACCTTGTCCACGGCGGGCACCGAGGCGGTGCCGTAGGCCAGGGCGGCGATGGCCTGGGCACCGCCCATGGCGAACACCCGGTCCACCCCGGCCAGGGCACAGGCGGCCAGCACCAGCGGGTTCACCCCACCCCCAGCCTGGGGCGGGGTGGCCACCACCACCTCCCCCACCCCAGCGATGCGGGCCGGGATGACCGTCATAAGCACCGTGGAGGGGTAGGCCGCCCGGCCACCGGGCACATAGATGCCCACCCGGTCCAGGGGCACCACCCTGCGGCCCACCCCCTCCCGGGGGTCAAAGAAATCGGCGGGGCGTCCCTGCTGGTGAAAGGCCCGTATGCGGTCCGCCGCCAGCCCCAGGGCTGCGGCCAGCCCCGGCGAAAGGCCGCTGGCAGCGGCCTTGACCAGGTCAACCGACACCTCCAGGGGGGCCGCCTCCACCCCGTCCAGCCTGCGGGAGAACTCGGCCACCGCCACATCGCCCCGTGCCCGCACCTCGGCGATGATGCGGCGCACCGCCTCCAGAGGCGAGACCCCAGGGCCGAAGACCTCCTCCAGGAGCCGGGCCGCCTGAGGGGGGAGGGGGGGTAGGTCCAGGGGGCTGCGCCTTAGGAAGCGCTGCCGGGCTTCCTCTAGTCCAATCACCCTCACCACAGGCGCTCCCGGGCGACCCTGAGGGACTCCTGGAGGGCCTCGTGGCGGAAGGTGTCCAGCGCCTCCGGGAGTACATGGTCCAGCACCCAGGCCAGCCTCCGGGGACGGTCGGATAGGAACTGCTCCACCTGGGCCTCGGTGAGGTCGGGCCGCTGAGACGCATAGTGGCGAATGAACACGGGGAAGCGGTCCCAGGTGTGGGGACGCACCGCCGCATCCATGACAAAGGTCTGCCAGCGCATGAGGCTGTCCTCCTCAAACAGGGGCGCCTCCTCGTCCCAAGAGACGAGCCCTATATCCCGCACCAAGGCCGCCATGCCGCCCAGTTCCTCCCGCTCCCGGCGGTCCAGCTCGTACTGGAGGAGACGGTCCAACAGGTTGGCCAGGGGGTCGCCCGATAGGGAGGAGTCCGGCCCGAAGTAGGGGCGATAGATACGGGCTATCCAGGTGCCGTCCATCACCAGGTGGGAGAGGTAGCCTGCCGCCAGGGCCCGGGTGGGCCGGTGGTTACGGCTGCGGGCCAGATGCGGGTTGGCACGGAAGAAGCGGTCAATCTCCTGGCCCCCCTCCTCCTGGCCCAGCTCCACATAGTGGGTATGCTGGCGGGCGAAACCGGCTATCAGGTGCATATCGGGCAGGGTGGCCCCGAACAGGTAATAGCCACGGCATCCCTTCAACCCATCCTCCAGGTGGGGGAAGGCATCCCGGGCGAAGGTGAGGTGCATGCCCAGTGGAGGCACTGCGGGCCCTCACCCC
Source organism: Dehalococcoidia bacterium (assembly GCA_036476365.1). GTDB lineage: Bacteria > Chloroflexota > Dehalococcoidia > JACVQG01 > JAHKAY01 > JASLQE01. Next base: position 7,083 of record JAZGBK010000153.1, on the reverse strand, counting down.
ACGGCCCCGGCCAGCCGCTGGAGCAGGGCATCCCGCTGCTCCCGGAGCTGGGGGGCGATGTCCCGTGAGCCGATGACGCAGGCGGTGGACTCGAACAACACATCTATTATCTTCAGCCCGTGCCGGGCCAGGGTCTGGCCGGTCTGGGTGTTCTCAATGAGCAAATCGGCGTCCTCGGGCAGAAAGGCCTCGGTGGCCCCCCAGGTAGGAATGATGCGGTAGCGGCCCAGGTGGTGGTCCCGGGCGAACCTATCGGCGATGTTGACGTACTCCGTAGCGACCCGGAGCCCTGTCATCTGGCCCTTCTCCAGCAGGCCTCGCAGCTCCGCCGGGGAGGACACGGGCACCTGGCCGCTGACCACGGCCACCACCCGCACCCAGCCGAACCCCAGCTCCAGCAAAGGCTCCACGGGGCTGGAGGGGAACTGATAGAGATGGTCACGGAGCCAGTCCTGTCCGGTGATGGCCAGGTCGAAGTTGCCGCAGGCCACCTGGAGGGGCATATCCTGGGGGCGGATGACCTTGGCAGCCAGCCCCTCCACCCCCATGTCCGGGCGGCCCTTGCCGGAGGCGTAGCCCACCACCTCCAGCCCCGCCCGGCGCAGGAAGTCCACCGCCGGCTCCTTCTGGTGGCCGTCGGGCAGGGCCAGGCGCAGCCAGTCGCCGTCGAAGCGGGACAGCCAGTCCAGGGAGACCGCCGGTGGCTCCGGGGCCGCATCCCCCTGGGGAGGAGTAGCCAGCAGACTGGAGATGGCTCCCGCCATGCCCTTGTCCTGCCAGCTATCTTGGTTGGCGATGAGGCAGGCGGTGGTGAGGCACAGGGGGAGCAGGGGCACCAGCCCCCGTTCCTCCAACTGGGTGGGTGAGGCGGCGTGCGCCGTCACCAGGTCGGCACTCTCAGGGGGGTACACCTCCACCGCCCCCCAAAGGGGGTACACCCGGAAGCGCTTCAGCCGCAGCCTCATGGCCGCCCGCCCTGCCAGGTGGGGGTACTCACCGGCCAGGCGCAGGGGTGTGCCATTGCCCCTCAGGTCGGCCACGGAGCCCCAGGGGGAGAGGCGGCTGGAGGCCAGATAGAGGTGCCCCTGACCGTAGCCCAGCTCCTTCACCTTCACCAGGGGGCTCTGGGGATAGCGGGCCAGCAGCTCCTCCACCCAATCGGTGCCGCACACCCCTAGGTCGTAGTTGCCTATGGCCACCTGCACCGGGATGTCCTTCTCCTGGAACACCTTGACCTCCGCCCCGGGGAAGTTGGCGGTGGGGCGGTAGGAGCGGGAGCCTAACTCATAGTCGGTGAGCCCCCACCCCGCTTTTTCCAGATAGGCCCCGGTGGCGGGCTGCAACCGCCCCTTAGGCAGGGCTAACTTCAGCATCCCCTCCCTCCCGCAGCGCCCGCACCAGCTCCGCCGCTGAGGTGAAGCGGCCCCGGCCCGAGAGGACGAAGATAGGCCCATCCTCCACCATTACCGAGGCACCGGGGGGGCCAGGCCCACCGGCCGGCCCACCCGTGGCCAGCTCGGCGGCGAAGCCCTGGGCGCGCAGCTCCCCGGCCAGGGAGAAGGCCCGCGGCCAGCAGCCCTCGGCGGCCTGCACCTGTACCGGGAGCGAGGTAGTGGGGGTAGCCGTTAGGGCCATCACCCGGTCCAGGTAAATAGCAAAGCCCGTGGCGGGGAGGGCCTTCCCGCCCAGCAGGGGTATCAGGTTATCGTAGCGGCCGCCACCCCCTACCCGCACCTCGCCGCAGTAGAACTGGAACACCACACCGGTGTAGTACTCAAAGCCCCGGCCCAGGCCCAGGTCCACCGTATAGGGACAGCCCACGGAGGTGAGCAGCCCGGCGATGGCCGAGAACTCCTCCAGAGTAGGCCGCAGGCCGGGCAGATGGGGCAGCAGCACAGAGCCCAGGTTCTCCAAGAAGCCCGGCGAGCGCCCCCCCAGCCGGGCCAGGGAAAGGGCCTCTCCCAGCTCGGGACGGGAGTCCCGCAGCCTCTCCCACAGCAGCCCCTCCTGGGCGGTGAGCCGGTCCACCTCCTCTTCCTCCTTCACCCCCACCTCCTCCAACAGGGAGCGCAGCAGGCCCATGTGGCCCAGCCTGACCTCCGGCTTCAGGCCCAGGGCTTCCAACATTTCCCGGGCCAGCGCCACCAGCTCCACCTCGGCCTGGGGGGGCCGGCCCCCCATCACCTCCACCCCCGCCTGCCATCTCTCCCGGGACTCCGTGCCGGTGGCCTCAAAGGAGAGCACACTTTGAACATAGAACAGCCGGGCCGTGGGGCGCTGGGCCAGCTCGGTGATAAACAGCCGGGCGGCGGGGATGGTGCTATCGGGGCGCAGCACCACCCTCTCCCCGCTCCACCCATCCCAGTCCAGGAATGAATACACCCGGTTGAGCATGTCCGGGGTGAGGGTGCCGGCGGCGGTGAACAGGTGCAGGTACTCCAGCAGGGGCGTCCTTATCTCCTGGTAGCCCCACTGAAGGCACCGCTCCCGGAACAGGTCCTCAACATAGCGGAACTGGCGCATGTCCTGGGGGAGCAGGTCACGCATACCCCGGCACTTGTCCATACCGAGTGGTAATTCTACACCAATCCCATGCCGCCTTCAACGAAAGGTGAGGAAGTGTGCACCGCTGCTGATGGCTGAACCACTTCGCCGGTAAGCCGTAAATTGACAACTGTCCGCTATCTATGAGAAAATATAGCGCTCTTGTCAGGGAGGGGCATCATAAAGTGAACAGAGTCCATCCCGTAGAAGAATTTTGCGTCGACTGCCGCCTGTGTGAGGTGTACTGCGCTACTGCTCATTCGCGAAGCAAAGACATCCTCAAGGCTTTCAAGGACGAGCAGCCGGGTCCCATGAAGCGTATCTCTATCCAGCGGCACGGCTCTACCTCCTTCGCCCTCAACTGCCGGCACTGCGAGGAGCCCCGCTGCGCCTGGGCATGCGTCTCCGGTGCCCTGAGCAAAGACCCTGAGACAGGCATAGTCACCTACCAGGCCGAGAAGTGCATCGGCTGCTGGACATGCATTCTCGCCTGTCCTTACGGCGCTATCACCAGTGACCCCGAGCGGTCTCAGGTCGTAAAGTGCGACCTCTGCCCCGACCGGGAAGTCCCCGTCTGTGTCACGGTCTGCCCTAACCGGGCCCTGGTACTGTAGGCCAGGGGGGTACTGTGGCCAAGTATGTGATTGTAGGGAACTCTGCCGGGGGCATCGGCGCCGTGGAGGCGATTCGTGAGGTGGACCCCCAGGCTTCCCTGGCCATGGTCTCCGACGAGCCCTATGCGGCCTACTCACGCCCTGCCATCGCCGAGTTCCTCATGGGGGAACGGGACTTTGGCGAGCGGATGCTCTACCGGGACCCGGAGTTCTACCGCAGGAACCGGGTGGAGGAGCATTTTGGCGTCCGGGTGACACAGCTGGATGTGGACCGCCGGGAGGCCATCCTGGATACTGGCGAGCGCCTGGGCTGGGAGCGGCTGCTCCTGGCTACCGGCGGGGTGCCTATCATGCCCCGGATGGATGGCCTGGGGCTGGAAGGGGTGCACGCCTTTACTACCATTGACCATGCCAGGAGCATAGACAACGCCCTCCGTCAGGGGGCAAACCGGGTGGTGGTCATCGGGGGAGGGCTCATCGGCTGTAGCCTCACCCATGCCCTGGTGCGCAGGGGTGGGGTGGAGGTGGTGATGGTGGAACTTCTGGATAGAGTCCTCGCCGCCATGATGGATGCCACCGCCTCCCGGGTGGTGGAAGCCCGCCTGAGGGACCTGGGCGTGCGGGTAATAACCGGGCACAGCGTCGTCAGCATCTTGCCGTCCAGCTCCGATGCTTCTAAGGTAGGGGCGGTGACCCTGGACAACGGGGAGGAGGTCCCTTGCGACCTGGTAGGGGTGGGGGTGGGTGTAGCGCCCCGGGTGGAACTGGCCCGGGAGACCCCCATCCAGGTGAACCGGGGGATTGTGGTGGACCGGCACATGGAGACTACAGTTCCCGGGGTCTTCGCCTGCGGCGATGTGGCCGAAGCCTACGACTTTATATACGGCTCTCACCGCGTGGTTGCCATCTGGCCCAATGCCTACTTCGGAGGGCGCATCGCGGGCTTCAACATGGCGGGGGCCAGCCACGAGTACGATGGCTGCACCAGCATGAACGCATTCAGCTATTTTGACCTGGCCCTGGCCTCGGCGGGGCTGTTCGACCCGGGGTCCGCAGAACAGGTCCAGACTATTACGGCGGGGAGCGATGGCGCTTACAAGAAGGTGGTGCTCCGCGACGGCCGGGTGGTGGGGTTCCTCCTGCTGGGAGAGATTGAGCCGGCGGGGGTCCTCTTCCACCTCATGCGTGACCGCACCCTGGTGGGGGAGTTCCAGGACCTTCTCCTGGAGGACGGTTTCGGGCTGGCTGCCCTGCCCCGGCCCCTGCGGGATGCCTGGCTCCAGAATGGGAACGGGTCTGGGGACGGGCTGGCGGAGGGCCTGGCGGGGCTTGGGGCGCAGCCAGGAAGCCTCCCGGGGAGTGAGGACTGATGAAAGGCATCCTGAACCCTGACCACCGCTACGGGGACGACAAGGTTATTGACTCCTGCTCTCTGTTCGGCATGATGGATACCTCTGGGCGGCGTTTCTCCGGGGACGATGTAGTCCGGGCAATTACCAATATGCACGACCGGAGCAACGGCCTGGGAGGCGGCTTCGCCGTCTATGGCCTGTACCCCGACTTCGCCGACTACTATGCCCTGCATGTAATGTACATGGCCCGAGGGGCCAGGGAGCAGACCGAGGCCTTCCTCAGGGAGCAGTTCGATGTGGCCCACGCCGAGGAGATACCCACACGGCCCCTCCCCGGAGTCACCGAGCCGCCCGGGCTGTGGCGCTACTTCGCCCTCCCCAGAAAGGAGGACCCGTGCCTGGTGGTCTCAGACGATGACCTGGTGGTGGAGAAGGTGATGGTGGCCAACACCACCATCCCGGATGCCTTTATCTTCTCCAGCGGCAAGGACATGGGGGTGTTCAAAGGCAACGGCTTCCCAGAGGATGTGGCCGGCTTCTACCGCCTGGAAGACTACCAGGGCTACCTGTGGACAGCCCATGGCCGGTTTCCCACCAACACCCCTGGCTGGTGGGGTGGTGCCCACCCCTTCAACATCCTGGACTGGACCGTGGTACACAACGGGGAGATTTCCTCCTACGGGATTAACCGGCGCTACCTGGAGATGCATGGCTACCACTGCACCATGCAGACCGATACCGAGGTGGCCAGCTACGCCGTTGACCTGCTGGTGCGGCGTCATGGCCTCTCTATTGCCACCATGGCCAAGGTGCTGGCCCCGCCCCTCTGGGAGGAGGTGGACCGCATGCCCCAGGCCGAGAAGGAGCTAATGACGGCCCTCCGTCAGACCTATGGCGGGCTCCTCCTCAACGGTCCCTTCACCATCATCATAGCCCATCAAGGCGAGATGATTGGCCTCACCGACCGCATCCGGCTGCGCCCCCTCAGCGCTGCCGTGAAGGGAGATATGCTTTACCTGTCCTCGGAGGAATCGGCCATAACCCTGGTCTGCCCCGAGGTGGATTGCTCCTGGAAGCCGCCAGGCGGGGAGCCCATTGTGGGGAGGCTTGGAGCACCGGTGCCGTTTCCCTCTGAGAGGGATGTCCGCAATCGCGAGGCGGCCAGGCGATGACCATGACCCAAAAGAACTCCAAGACCGATGTGCCCCAGGATGCCTCCCCTGCCCCCTACAGCTATTCAATGCCGAGCTACCTGAAGTGCCGGTTCCAGGTAGAGAGAGACGACCGCCGCTGCATCCGCTGCCAGGGGTGTGTGGAGCAATGTAGCTTTGGGGCCACCTACTATGACGAGGAGGCCGACCGGATTGAGTCTATTGACCAGAACTGTGTGGCCTGTCACCGATGCGTGGTCTTCTGCCCCACCAGCGCCATCTCCATCCGCCGCAGCCCCGTAGAGTACCGGGATAACTCCTACTGGCGCCCCGAGGTCATTGAGGACATCACGCGGCAGGCGGAGACGGGGGGCGTCCTCATAACCGGCATGGGCAATGATAAGCCCTGGACATGCTTCTGGGACAGGCTCTGCCTCAACGCCAGCCAGGTCACCAACCCCTCCATTGACCCCCTCCGGGAGCCCATGGAGCTGAGGACCTATCTGGGCCGCAAGCCGGACCGGGTGGAGATTGACCCCGTAACGGGGGAGCTCAAGACCAAGCTGGGCCCCCAGGTTATGCTGGAGACCCCCATCATGTTCTCGGCCATGTCCTACGGCGCGGTGAGCCTCAATGTCCACGAGTCCCTGGCGCGGGCGGCGTCCATGGTGGGCACCCTCTATAACACCGGGGAGGGGGGGCTGCACCGGAAGCTCTACCGCTACGGTAAGAACACCATCGCCCAGGTGGCCTCCGGCCGCTTCGGCGTCCACCCGGAGTACCTGGATGTGGCTAGGGTGCTGGAAATCAAGATCGGCCAGGGGGCCAAGCCGGGCATCGGGGGGCACCTCCCGGGGGAGAAAATCAGCGCCGAGGTAGCCATGACCCGCATGATACCCACGGGAACGGACGCCCTCTCCCCGGCGCCCCAGCATGACATCTATTCCATTGAAGACCTGGCACAGCTCATCCATGCCCTCAAGGAGGCCACCAACTACACCAAGCCGGTCAGTGTGAAAATTGCCGCCGTCCACAACTCCGCGGCCATCGCCTCCGGTATCGCCCGGGCAGGGGCGGACATCATCGCCCTTGATGGCATCCGGGGCTCCACCGGGGCGGCCCCCAAGATTATCCGCGATAACCTGGGCATCCCCATTGAAATGGCCATCGCCTCCGTGGATGACCGGCTGCGCCAGGAAGGGATACGCCACTGGGTCTCACTGGTAGCGGCCGGGGGGTTCCGGAGCAGCGCCGATGTCATCAAGGCCATCGCCCTGGGGGCCGATGCCGTTTACATCGGCACCGCCGCCCTCATCGCCATCGGCTGCACCGAGTGCCAGGCCTGCTACACAGGCCGGTGCGCCTGGGGGATCACTACCACCGACGAAAAGCTCACCAAACGCCAGCACCCTGAGATCGCCG
>JAZGBK010000152.1:0-4051 GCA_036476365.1 Dehalococcoidia bacterium | reverse complement strand
TAAGTCCGAGGCGGACAATAAACTTATATTCACCGCCGATGGCTTCTTCCGCACCGGGGACCTGGCCAGGTTTGATGCAGAGGGCAACCTCATTATCACTGGGAGGAGAAAGGACATCATCAACCGGGGGGGCGATAAGGTGAGCGCCTTCGCTGTGGAGGAGATAGTTGTCCGCTATCCCGGGGTGCAGGCGGCCGCAGTGGTGGGTATGCCCGACCCCCGGCTGGGAGAGCGGATATGCGCCTATGTCCAGCCGGTGCCCGGGAGGGCGATAAGCGCCGCAGAAGTACTCTCTTACCTGAAGGAGCAGGGGGCCTCCGGGCTGCTGCTCCCGGAGCGCATAGAAATAGTCCCTCAATTGCCGCTAACGGCCATGGGCAAGGTGGACAAGCAGAGACTGAGGGAGGATATCGGCCAGAAGCTCAGGGCCGAAGGCAAAGCCTGATACGGGACATTCTTATTCCCGTCCACCCGCCCGTGGCATTATCTGGGGGTGCTCCTTGACTCCGCCCATAGCCCCAAGGTAATCTTTACTGGGATTGAAAGGAGGCCCCATGGGCGAGTTCACCTTCACTGAGGCCCAGCAGATGTTCCAGCGCCAGGTGCGGGACTTCGCCCGCAAGGAGCTCCTCCCCGGTGCCAAGGAGAGGGCCAAGCAGGACACCATGTCCATGCCCCTGGTAAAGCGCCTGGGGGACATGGGCCTGCTGGGGCTCACCCTACCCCAGGAGTACGGCGGCACCCCAGGCGACTGGATAATGGTGGGCATCACCGTGGAGGAGATTGCCCGGGCCGACTTCTCCATGTCCCTCATCCCCCACCAGGTGATAGGCTGTGGCCTGGGCATAGTGCAGGGCAGCGACGAGGTCAAGCAGGAGTGGCTGCCGCCCCTGATTAGCGGGGAGAAGCTGGTGGCCCTGTGCATCACCGAGCCGGGGTGCGGCTCCGATGCCGCCGCCATCCAGACCACGGCCACCCGCACCGGGGACGGCTACTTGCTCCGGGGTGAGAAGACATCCATCACCCTGGGCATGCAGTCCGAGGTGGCGGTGGTCTTCGCCAAGACCGACCCCAAGGGCGGTGCCCGGGGGGTCAGCGCCTTCCTGGTGCCCCTGGACCGGCCCGGCCTGACCCGCACCGCCATAGGCGATACCGGCTGCAAGCCCATGAACCGGGCCACCGCCTTCTTTGACGATGTGCTGGTGCCTGAGCACTACTTGCTGGGGGAGGAGGGCAAGGGCTTCTATACCGTTATGGGCCAGTTTGACTTCATCCGCAACTGCCTGGGCCTGGAGACCCTGGGGGCGGCCCAGGCCTCGCTGGATGAGGCCATAGAGTACGCCAAGAACCGCCACGCCTTCGGCAAGCCCATCGGCAAGTTTGAGGGTGTCTCCTTCAAGATTGCCGAGGCCGCCACCATGATACAGGCCGCCCGGCTGCTGTGCTACCGGTCGCTGTGGCTCATGGACCAGGGGCTGCCCCACACCAAGGAGACGGCCATGTGCAAGTGGCTGGCCCCCAAGGTGGCCTGGAAGGTCATCCACGATAGCCTGATCATTCACGGCCAGGTGGCCTACTCTGAGGAGCTGGCCATAGAGCAGCGGCTGCGGGATGTCATGGGTTGGGAGATAGGGGACGGCACCGAGGAGGTGATGAAGGTAATCATCAGCCGGGAGCTCCTGGGCCGGGAGTACCTGCCCTATGACCGCTAAACGCGACCCGGTGTTCCCGGAGCTCAGCCTGGAGGACCGGGTGGCCCTGGTAACCGGTGCGGGGCGGGGCATCGGTAGGGCCATCGCCGTGACCCTGGCCGAGGCCGGTGCCCATGTGGCCGTGGCCGCCCGCACCACCGCCCAGGTGGAGGAGACCGCCGGGATGGTGGAGAAGCTGGCCCGCAAGACCCTGCCCCTGCCCACCGATATCACCGACCTCGCCCAGGTGGAGCACATGGTGGCCCGCACCGTGGCCGGCCTGGGCCCCATTGATATCCTGGTGAACAGCGCCGGCACCATCTTCATGAGGCCCCTGGTGGCCGTGCCGGACAAGGGCTTCATGTCCGAAATCTTCCCCGGCTTTGAGAAGGGGATGACCATTGAGGAGTGGGACGCAACGATGAACCTCAACCTCCGGGGCACCTTTCTGGTCACCCGCACGGTAGCCCCGGCGATGATAGAGCGCAGACGGGGCAAGGTCATCATCGTCACCTCCACCGAGTCCACCCAGGCGTGGACCAACCATGCGGCCTACGGCTCCACCAAGGCGGCCCTGATGATGTTCACCCGGATAGCCGCCAAGGAGTGGGCCCGCTACGGCATCCTGGTCAACGCCATCGCTCCCGGCTTCTTCCGCACCGCCGCCTCGGAGTTCAGCTATCAGGACGACCGGCTGCGGGAGAGCCAGATACGCATGATACCGTTGAGAAGATTCGGCGACCTGCGGGAGCTGGGGCTGATGGCGGTGTACCTGGCATCGGACGCCGCCAACTACATCACCGGGCAGACCTTCTTCGTTGACGGCGGTGTGAGCGCGTAGCTACTACTCGGGGTCCTGGAGCTGGGCGGTGGCCAGTGAGGTACCCACCTCAGTGGTTGGGGACGGGGCCAGGATGACCCCGGGACGGTGCCGGGGCAGGGCCATGATAGGCACCAGCCCGGTGGCGCTGAACACGAACGAGACGGCGATGGCCCAGGTGTAGGCCCCGGTGATGTCAAACAGCACCCCACCCAGCCAGCCCCCCAGGGCCATGCCCGACATAGCCCCCGCTATTTGCCACGAGTAAATAGAGTTCAGAGGGGATAATGTGCCCCAGTACTGCCGGTTGACGATGGGGTAGGAGGGCATCTCGGCACCGAAGCCCAGGCCGAATATGGCGGCGAACAGGTAGAACTGCCAGGCCTCTTGCGCCCCGAACAGTAGCAGGACGGGGAGGGCCTGGAGGAGAAAGGCCACCATCAGGGTCTTTTTCCCGCCTATCCGCTCCGCCAGCATGGGGGTCCCGAAGCGGCTGAATATGGAGAAACCGGTAATGGTGCTCAGCACACCGGCGGCGGTAAGGCCGGGCAACCCCCGGAACATGGCGATGGGCACGATGTGGGCTATCAGGATGGAGTGCCCCACACAGCCCATGAAGTGGATATTTACCAGGTACCAGAAAACGGGGAGCCGGCGGATGACACCGAAGTCAGCGACATGGGCGGGAGGTGGGGCGGCGGGGGTCCCCACAGCCTCCGCCGGGGAGGGTGCCGGCTCCTCGCCGTAGGCGGTCAGGCCCTTATCCTGGGGCTGGCTGCGGAAGAAGTAAAGCGCCAGGAGCATGGCCGCCCCCAGGGTGCTCCCTGCCAGGAAGAAGGTGCGCTGCCAGCCCAGGTTGATTATGAGCCAGCGGAAGACCACCGGCCCCCCAGCACCCCACCCATCCCCAGGGAGGCCCACAAGAAACCCAGGGCCACCCCCATGCCCTTACCGAACCAGCGGGTGATGGCCACCGGCATGACGATATTCAGCAGAAAGCCCAGGCCGCCGAAGAAGAGCCCGTAGTACAGGTATAGCTGCCACAGGGTAGAGGCCGTGCCCGTAAGCATCAGCCCACCGGTAATGCCGGCGATGCTCAGCAGCAGCATGCGCCGGATCCCGAGGATGCGCTCCAGTAGCGGCCGCAGTCCCAGAGAGGCGACCACGGCGCCTACAAAAGAGACCGAGTAGGCCAGGGATATGTCCCCCCGGCTCCAGCCATACTGCTCCACCAGGGGGTCTATAAAGACGCCGAAGGACTGTCTTACCATGGCCTGCAGGCCGCCCAGGGCCATGGCACTGGCGAGCACCACCCAGGCGTAGTGGAGCCGCCTCTTTGGTTGTAGCCGGGTCGTAGCCACGAATAACTATTGTACTACCCAGTGCGGTTGGAAGTCTAATGCTTGGAGGGGATTGCAGGACAACCTTTCCTTCCCCCCCTCCCGAGGATTATATCTGGGGGGCTCCGCCCCCCAGAGGCAGTCCGCAGACTGTGCCTGCCGGCCCATCCCCCTTCACCGCCCCCTCTGGCGAATCAGCC
>JAZGBK010000151.1:0-3393 GCA_036476365.1 Dehalococcoidia bacterium | reverse complement strand
GTACAGTTGGGGGTGGGGCTCTTGTTGCTCAGGGTGGCCTACGCGCTGGTGACGGGCCAGACGGTATCGCCGGTGGGGCCGGTGCCATCCCCCCCGCTGGTTCAGAACCTGGCCCTGGCGCTTGTAGCTGCCGGGCTGTTTTTCTTCTTCCTGTACAGCAAGCGGTTCAAGCGTTTCCCCGCCTCCCTGGCGGTGCTGAGCTTCGGCCTGGGGATAGGAGCGTTTACCGGCTCATGGGGTGGCACTGCATCCCTGGGAGAAGTGCCCACCCTGGCCCTGCCGGGGTGGAATGCCTTTAGCCTGGCCCTGGTGTTGCTGGTGGTGCCACAGCTCCCCCTCACCCTGGGTAACGCCGTGTTCGGTGCCGCCGATACCGCCCGCATGCATTTCGGTGACAGGGCCCACCGGGTGAGCCACCGCAACCTGCTGCTCTCAATGGCCTCCATTAATCTGGCGGCCGGGGTGATGGGGGGTATGCCTCTGTGTCACGGCTCTGGCGGAATCACCGCTCACCACCGGCTGGGGGCCAGGACCGGCGGCGCTACGGTGATGCTGGGGGGCCTGCTGCTGCTGCTGCTGGCGATGGCCGTTGTCACGGGGGCCGATATATTGTCCTATCTGAGCCTGCTGCCCTACCCCGTCCTGGGGGTGCTGCTGGCCTTTGTGGGAGTGCAGCACGGCCTGCTGGCCCGCCATGTGTCCGGTGCCGCCGAGGCCACGGTGGCCATCCTTGTAGGCGTGGTCACCCTGCTCACCGGCAACCTGGCCATCGGCTTCGGCTGCGGCATAACCCTCTACTACCTGATTCGGCTGCTAAGGCGTTACAGCCAGGGGTAGGGAGAGGCGCTACTAAACCGGGAGCCCGGCTACCGCTGCTTGTATCCTGTCCAGGGCCTTCCTGAGGTTTTCGGTAGAGGTGGCATAGGACAGCCTCAGATAGCCTTCGCCGTGCTTCCCGAAGGCGGTGCCGGAAAGGGTGGCTACACCAGCCGTCTCCAGCAGGTAATCGGCCAGCTGGCGGCAGTCCATCCCCAGCTTCTTTACATTGGGGAACACATAGAAGGCCCCCTTGGGCCGGAGGCAGCTTATGCCGGGTATCTCGTTCAGCCCATCCACAATCAGGTCCCGCCGCTCCCTGAACTCGGCTACCATCGTGGCAACGGCATCCTGGGGGCCGGTGAGGGCCTCAATCCCCGCCCGCTGGGTGAAGGCCGGGGTGCAGGAAACGCTGTTCACTATGAGACGCACCACAGGCTCCACCAAATGTGGGGGCATAACGGCGTAGCCCAACCGCCAGCCCGTCATGGCATAGGTCTTGGAGAAGCCGTCCAGCAAGACGGTCCTGTCCAGCATGTCCGGCAGGCTGGCGATGCTGTGGTGCGCGCCTTCGTAGATGATGCACCGGTAGACCTCGTCGGACAGCACCGCCATATCGCTGTTGAGGACGATATCGGCGATGGAGCGGATATCGCCTTCCTCCAGGACCCCTCCGGTGGGGTTCTGAGGTGAGTTGAGGATGAGGAGCCTGGTGCGGGGCGTTACCTTGGAGCGCAGCTCATCCACATCCAGGCGGAACTCCAGCTCCTCCCGTAGCGGGACCGGCACCGGCCGGGCGCCGGTAAACCGGATCATAGACTCATAGATGGGGAAGCCGGGGTCGGGGTATATGGCCTCGTCCCCTTCTTCCAGCAGGGCCAGCATGGAGTAGAACATTATGGGCTTGGCACCCGGTGTCACCCCCACCCGGGCCGGGTCGATAGACACCCCCCGCGTCCCTGACACCTCTCGGGCAATCTCCCCGCGCAGGGCATCTGTTCCCTGGGCGTTGCAGTAGTGGGTGTAGCCCTCCTCCATGGCATCGGCGGCCGCCCGGCGGATGTGCTTGGGGGTATCAAAGTCGGGCTCCCCGATTTCCAGGTGCACAATGTCACGGCCCTGCGCCTCCAGGGCCTGGGCCCTGGCCAGGACCTCAAAGGCGGTCTCCGTGCCCAATCGGGACATGCCCTTGGATAGCTTCATCGCTGGTCTCCCCATCATACCATCCTGCGCCAGCGGCCCGGGGCGCCCCTTCAACCCTTTTATCCACTTCCCTTACGGCCTATAATAGCCCTAAGCAGCTTACAGGAGGTGACAGCCGTGGACTACGAGACCCTTACAGTGGAGCGCCGGGATGGCATAGCCCTGGTAACCATGAACCGCCCCGAGAAGCTCAACGCCCTGGACCGCCGCATGGCCCGGGAGTTCATCCGGCTCCGGGAGGACCTGGAGGCCGACGATGAGGTGCGGGCGGTCATCCTCACCGGTGCCGGCCGCGCCTTCTCCTCCGGGGGTGATATCCAGGACATCATGGTGAGGCTGGCCCAGGCATCCACCAAGGAGAAAGAGGAGACCATTCACCTGGCCGACATGGCCTTCTTCCATCTCAAGATGCTGGAGAAGCCCACCATCGCTGCCGTCAACGGCGTGGCCGCCGGGGGTGGCTGCTGCCTGGCCATGGCCTGCGATATGCGCATCGCCGCCGAGGACGCCCGGTTTGCCCTGGTGTTCGTGCACCGGGGCCTCAGCGGGGCCGATGCCGGTGCCACCTATTTCCTGCCCCGTATGGTGGGCTCCGGGTGGGCCGCCGAGCTCCTCTATACCGGCGACTTTATAGACGCCCGCCAGGCGGAGAAGATAGGCCTGGTGAACCATGTGGTGGCCCCGCAGGACCTGATGGAGGCGTCGTGGTCCCTGGCCCGCCGCCTGGCCGACGGGCCCCTCATCGGTCTGAGGATGACCAAGCGTGCCCTGAACCGCTCCATCATGTCCGGCCTAGCCGACCAGATTGAGTTTGAGGCCGCCGTGCAGACCTACTGCTTCCAGACCGAGGACCACCAAGAGGGCGTGCGCTCCTTCATAGAGAAGCGTGAACCGCAGTTTAAGGGGAGGTAGGGGGCTGCCGCTGTCAGGGTGAATCTACTTGAATGAGTATGCTTGGAGGTACAACCATCGGGATGATGGCCGTGCTCAGTTTGAGACGCTACTTCTTCGGTCTGCGAGGCGTTGACTCGGCGGGCTTTGCCACCTTTGCCAAGTCTCGCATAACCTCCTCCCTTGTCGGAACAGGAATCTCGTAGCCCGTGGGTGTCTTCTGGGTCTTGGTTTTCTTGTCCATCAATACTCTCCCCGTGAGTAAAGTATAACTCATGCCGAGAAAATGCATCTTTTGTGGTGGAGGGCCTCTTACTAAGGAGCATGTCTTTGGCATGTGGTTTTCTTTGTTGTGCGCTCCCCCACCAGGGAAGCGTATCTACGTGGATATGGAAACGGTTGTTGAAGGTGCCCCAGCCAAGAATCGTCGGCGCTTTCCCTTGAACATTGACGCGCAAGTCAGGCAAGTTTGTCAGTCGTGCA
>JAZGBK010000150.1:0-2992 GCA_036476365.1 Dehalococcoidia bacterium | reverse complement strand
CCAGAACTGGGGCTTGCGCTTCTCCATGAAGGCGGTGGCCCCCTCCTTACCTTCGGGGGTGTCAAAGAAGTCGGGGTGGAGCATGTTGGCGATGACACCCAGTTGGGGCATGGTATCCAGCTCCCAGTCATAGGAGGCCTTGAGCACCTCCAGGCAGCTGGGGGAGAGGGTAAGCATCTCTTCGGCCCACTGGTCCACCTCGTCGTCCAGCCGGGCCAGGGGCACCACCGTGTTGCACAGCCCCATGGCCAGGGCCTCCGAGGCGGTATAGCGGCGGCACAGCATCCATATCTCCCGGGCCTTCTTGGCGCCCACCACCCGCACCAGGTAGGGCATGATGAAGCCGTCGGCGGGGCTGGAGATGCGGGGCCCGTTCTGGCCGAAGATGGAGGTATCGGCGGCGATGGTGAAATCGCAGCAGTAGGCCAGGTGGTGGCTGCCGCCGATGCAGTAGCCCTTGACGGCGGCGATGACGGGCTTGCGACAGGTGCGGATGACCCGGTTGGGGGCCGAGCGCCAGTAGAACTGCTCCCGGAGGCCCCACTGCTCCCACTCCACATCCCCGCCGGTGCCGAAGTGGTCGCCCACCCCGCTGAGCACCACCGCCCCAATCATGGGGTCGTGGCTGGCATCGTAGAAGGCGCGGAACATCTCGTCCATGGAGTGGCCGGTAAAGGCGTTGTACTTATCGGGGCGGTTCACCAGCACCCGAGCGATGCCGCCCTCGTACTCGACGTGGTACTTCTTCTCGTAGATGAGGTCGGTGAAGTCCAGGCCGTCGCCGGTAATCTTTTCCCAGTTGGTCCAGGCCATATCTATCTCCTTTCCCTCAAAAGCTTCCGATGACCTGCTTGGCCTCGCCCAGGGTCTTGAGGGCGGTGGGCAGGTCCATCTCGGCCACCCCGGCGGGCAGATTGCCGCTCAGGCCCAGGAGCTGGGACCAGGCGGGGCAGGCGTACATGGGCACCCCCGCCTGGCGGGCCTTCTCCACCATATCCAGGGCGTTCACCTGTTTCGCCTCGCCCCGCATCATGACGGGGATGTCCATAGCCGGGGCATTGATGGCCATGGTGAGCCGGGTCCGCTGCCCCTGGAGGCCTTGGGGCCACAGGAAGGCCCCCCCGTTGAGGGCGTTCAGCGCCTCCTGGGTGAACAGCACGGCTACCTTGCTGCCCGCTTTCTGGGCCTCCATGGCCAGCAGCAGGTTGCCCAGCAGGGAGCTGGCCAGGGCGTCCCGACAGATAAACACCAGGTCCATTGGTTCACCTCCAGCTAATGTATTCGGCCAAATTATAGCACAGGGCCGCCGCCTGTTGGCCCCCGGCGGTGGGGGCGCCGGTGGGCCTGCTGTGCTATACTGTTCTATCCGGACTTTGGAGGGAGCCCCATGGACCTGGCGCAGGTGAACGAGGCGCTGAACCTCTATGTGAGGCCGCAGACCTTCCCCTTGGCGGTGCGCCTGGTGGAGAACGAGCAGGAGCTGCCTGCCCGTGCCCGGCGCCCGGCCAAGGACCTGGGCGGCGCTATGCCGATGTGCCAGGCGTGGGGCACCGCCCGCCGCTACGGGTGGACCGTCGCCATGGGCCGGGAAGACCAGCTCTGTCCCTACGGGGCGCTGACCCTGGGGTTCCACCCGCCTAAGGAGGGCTTCCTCAGCGGGGAGTACCCCGGCGGCTTCCCCTCCCCGGAGGCGGCCCGGGCGGCCCACGCCACCATCAAGCGCCTGGACTACGGACGCTACCAGTACGTCGTGTTTGCCCCCATCACCAGTGCCACCTTTGAGCCCCATGTGGTTATCGTCTATGGCAACTCGGCGCAGGTGATGCGGCTGGTGCAGGGGGCGGCCTTCTCCCGAGGTGGGACGGTGCAGGCCACCGCCTCCGGGGGTATGGACTGCGCCGACCTCCTGACCCAGCCCATAGTCAGCGAGGAGTGCCACTTCGTGCTGCCGTGCAACGGCGACCGTATCTTCGGCATGGCCCAGGACCACGAGATGGCCTTTACCATGCCCTGGGCCTTGGTGGAAGATGTCGTAAAAGGGCTGGAGACCGGCCACAAGAGCGGGCTGCAGCGCTACCCCATCCCCTCCTACATGCGCTTCCAGGCCCAGATGCCGGAGCACTACCGTCAGCTCATGGACTACCTGAAGCAGGAATAGTGAAGAGAGGGACCGTGGGCCGCCGATACTTTATCGTTGCCTATACGCTGCTGGCGGTGGCCGCCCTGGTGGTGGCCGGGTGGCTCTTCCAGCGTCCCTCTGCCGGGCCCCAGGTGGGAGTGATTACCCTTTCCAGCATCATTAACGGTAGCAGCGCCGCCGATGTGGTGGCCCTTCTCCGCCAGGCCGAGGAGACCCCCGCTATACGGGCGGTGGTGCTCCTGATAGATAGCCCCGGCGGCAGCGCCTCGGCCAGCGAGGAGCTCTACCTCAGCATGCTGCGGTTCCGCGAGAAGAAGCCCGTGGTGACCTCTGTCAGCGGCATTGCCGCCAGTGGTGGCTACTATGTGGCGTCGGCCACCGACTACATCTATGCTAAGCCCACCTCCTTTGTGGGCAGCATCGGGGCGTGGACCTTCCTCCCCCAGCGGGAGGAAGTGGGGGAGGACATACTGCCCACCGGGCCTTTCAAGGCCATCGGTGGCAGCCAGCGCCGGGCGGCCCAGCAACTGGAGACGGTCAAGGAGGGCTTCCTGGATGCGGTCATCGCCCAGCGCTCGGGAAAGCTCAAGCTGTCCAAGGAGGAGTTGTCCCAGGCCGAGCTCTACATGGGTATAGAGGCCCTTTCCCTGGGCCTGGTGGATGCCCTGGGCCCTACCACCGCCGCAGTGGAGAAGGCTGCCGAGCTGGCTGGCATCAGCCGCTATGACGTGGTGGACCTGAGCCCGCCGGAGGACGAGCTGTGGTTCCGGCTGAGGGTGGAGGGGGAGGAGAGAGAAGAGTTCCCGCTCCAGCCCCGCTTTGCCCCTGAAATATATTTCCTCTACTTTGAGC
>JAZGBK010000015.1:0-6688 GCA_036476365.1 Dehalococcoidia bacterium | reverse complement strand
CCCAGCTCGTCCTGTAAAGCTCGGATTAGCGGCCCCAACACCCGAGCCTCTATGGTGCGCTGCTGGAGCAGCGTCAGCGGTGGTAGCTCAGCCATCTTGGCCCCGATGGTATGCCCCGGGTAGCCGGCTGTCAAGCCGGGGGGTTGGCCCCAGGGGTGCCGGTGCCCAGCTCCCGGCGCAGCCGCTCCAGCCAGGTGCTGCTCTTGAGGCGGCGCTCCAGGACGAACTGTATATATCCCCTGAGGGCGGCCTCCATCTCCGCCGCCAGCCCTGGGGACAGCTTCAGCCGGTCCACGGTGTCCATGTCCGCCTCCCGGAGCAGGCGCAGCACCTTGACGGCGTTGGCGGAGAGGGGGTGGACCGGGGGCTGGGTGGGGGCGCACTGGGGGCACAGCAGCCCCCCGGCACCGGGGCTCAGGTAGTTGGTCACCGGCTCCACGGGCTGGGTGCAGCCCAGGCACCGGTGCAGCTCCGGCCGGAACCCGGTGTAGTCCAGCAGGCGCACCTCAAAGCGGCGCAGCACCCTTTCCCCATCCCCGCTCCGGCACAGCCGCCCCAAGGTGTCCAGGAGCAGGCGGAACAGGGAAGGGCTCTCCATGCCCTCAGGGCAAAAGCCGTCCATCAGCTCCATCAGGTAGAAACCGCGGGCCTGGCACATCAGGTCCTGGCGCAGGGGGATAAAGGGGTCTAACATCTGGCAGCCGGTAACGATGTCCAGGCCCTTGCCCTGGGCCAGCATGAGCTGGCAATGGCTCAGGGGCTGAAGGTGGCCGCCCAGCCGGCTCTTGGGGCGCAGCGCCCCCCGGGCCACCGCCCGCACCTTGCCCCGGCGCAGGGTGTAGAGGGTGACGATGCGGTCGGCCTCCCCCAGCCGGGCCTCTCCCAGGACAATGGCCTCTGTCTTATATACCCGGGGCCTGGTCATGGCAGCAGCAAGCAACCTACAGGGGGTGGCGGTCTTCCAGGGCCCTGGAGAGGGTGACCTCGTCGGCGTACTCCAGGTCGGCACCGAAGGGCAACCCCCGGGCCAGGCGGCTGACACTCACCCCCAGGGGGGTCAGCAGGCGGTGGAGGTACATGGCAGTAGCCTCACCTTCCAGGTTGGGATTGGTGGCCATGATGACTTCCTTCACCTCCCCGGTCTGCATACGCTCTAGGAGCTCCCTTATCTTCAGGTCTTCAGGCCCCACCCCATCCATGGGGGAGATGCTGCCGTGGAGCACATGGTACAGCCCCTTGAAGGCGCCGCTGCGCTCCAGGGCCAGCACATCCAGTGGTTCCTCCACCACGCAGATGAGGCTGTGGTCCCGGACTGGGTCCTGACACAGGGCACAGGGGCTGGTATCGGCGGTGTTCTGGCAGATGGAGCACAACACCACCTGCTCCTTGACGGCGGCTATGGCCTGGGCCAGGACCTCCGCCTCTTCAGCGGAGGCCCGGAGCAGGTAGTAGGCCAGGCGCTGGGCCATCTTGGGGCCTATCCCCGGCAGGCGGTGGAGGGCCTCTATGAGCCGGGAGAGGGGTTTGGAGGTGGGGACAGAGAGCCGGTCCATGAGGGCTACCGGAACCCCCTGCGGCCCAGCCCCGGCATGCCGGGCAGCTTGAGACCAGCGGTCACCTCACCCATCCGGCTCTGGGCCAGCTCCTGGGACCTGGCGATGGCCTCGTTGACGGCGGTGAGGATGAGGTCCTCCAGCAGCTCCCGGTCTGAGGGGTCCACCTCCGGCGACAGGGTCACCTTATGCACCTTCTGCTGGCCGTTGATGAGGATTTTGATGGCCCCGCCGCCGGCGCTGACCTCCACGGTAGCATCGGCCAGCTCCTCCTGGGCCTTGTCCATCTTGGCCTGGAGCTCCTGGGCCTGGCGCAGTATGAACTTATCCATGGTTCTCCTCGTTTATGATGCGCCCCCCCAGCTCCAGGGCGGCCCTGACCATAGGCTCCTGCGAGGGCTTGCGGCGTTCGGTGAGGACGCAGCGCACCTGGCAGGGGGCGTTAAAGAGCTCGCTGAGCTTCCTCTCCACCATGTGGCGGTACTTGGGGTCCTCTATCTTCTCCTTGTGCCAGGCGTTGTAGAAGCCCAGCACCAGGGTATCGCCCTCCAGGGCAATAGGCTGGCAAGCCTGGCGCAGCAGCGCATCCAGGGTGCCGGTGGAGCCCATGCCCCGGAACTGGTTTATGACCTGTTTCCAGTGTTGTTGCAGGTACTCCAGGGAAAGGTTACCCGCCATGGAGGCGGCATCCAGCTGGGGCGGAGGGGCGGCTGCTGCGGCCACCGGCTCCGGCTCCGCCACGGGTGGGAGTGGGGCGGGCTGAGGTGGCGGGGCGCTGGACTGGGCCTGGGGCGCAGCCTGCCTCCGGGGTGGCTGTGGTGCTGATGCCTCGGGCGGCGGAGGTGGGGGCTGCGTGGCGGCCGGGGTGACCTCTGGGGCCAGGCACTCCGCCAGGGCCAGCTCCAGGGGCAGGCTGGAGTAGCTCTCCCAGCGCAGGTCGGCCTCGGCCAGCAGGCGGGTGGCGCGTACAATCTCCTCCAGGGTGGCCCGGGCCGCCAGCTCTTTCATCCCCGCCAGCTCGTCGGGGGTGACCTCCACCGCTCCGGCGCTGCCCCCCTTGATGAGGAGCAGCCCCCGCAGGTACTCCACTGCCTCCCGCTGGAAGGCCCTCAGGTCGGCGCCATCGGCGGCTATCTGGCTGGCCAGGGTCAGGGCGGAGGCCAGGTCCCGGCCGATGATGTGTCCCACCAGCTCCCGGGCGCGCAGGTCACCCCGCAAGCCCAGCAGCTCCTGCACCTGGGGCAGGTCAATATCCCCCTCGTAGAAGCTGGCCACTTGCTCCAGCAGGTTAACGGCGTCCCGCAGGCTGCCCAGGGAGCTCTTGGCGATGGCGTTCAGGGCCTGGGGGGTGACGGACACTCCTTCCCCGTGGGCTATCTCTTCCAGCCGGGGGACGATGGCGTCCAGGGACAGGCGGCGGAAGTCAAAACGCTGGCAACGGGAGAGGATGGTGGGCAGCACCTTATGGGGCTCGGTGGTGGCCAGCACGAAGATGACATGGGGCGGAGGCTCCTCCAGTGTCTTGAGGAGGGCGTTGGAGGCCGCCTCGGTGAGCATATGGACCTCGTCTATGATATACAGTTTGAAGCGGGACTGGCCCGGGGAGAAGGCCACCCGCTCCCGGAGGCTGCGGATTTCGTCAATGCCCCGGTTGCTGGCGGCGTCCACCTCCACCATATCCACCGCCCGGCCCTCGGTAACCGACTGGCACACCTCACACTGGTTGCAGGGCTCCCCGTGGCCGTTATTGAGGCAGTTGACGGCCTTGGCCAGGATGCGCCCGGTGCTGGTCTTGCCGGTACCCCGGGGGCCACTGAAGAGGTAGGCATGGGCCACCTTGGCTGCCTGGATGGCGTGGAGCAAGGTGCGGGTGACATGCTCCTGGCCGGCCACCTCGGCCAGGGTCTGGGGGCGCCACTTACGGTAGAGGACCGGCATGGCCCCCATTATAACCCATCGGCCGGGCCAGCCCCAAGGAAGCCAGGGCTCACTCAGCGACCTTTTCTTATCCCACCCTCCCTACCACGGAATCACTGTTGGGGGCCTCGCCCCCCAGTAAAACTTACTGGGGGGGTGGACAAAGCCAGTGGCGCGGCAAGCAGCGCCCCTACAGCTCAAACTGCCACTGGCACCATATGTCCGGGGGGTGGGGGTCCGGGGGGCACACCTTGCAGGTTACCTTCACCTGAGGGTTGAGGGCTTTGCCGTAGGCCCGGGTAACCACCTGGCCCACCTCCTTACAGGCGAACTCCTCCAGGCCCTTGTTGGCCCGGTTCTTCTGCACCGAACAGTCCCGCACGGTGAGCAGCCCCCGGTTGGGGGCCTCCAGGGTGACCTCGGTGCCCAGGGCGTACCAGGTAGGGCAGAACTTAATTATCTCCAGCATGGCGGCAATGCCCTCCCCGGGGTCAATGCCCAGGGCCCTGGCCACCTTGCGGGCCTCGGAGGGGGCGGCCTTCTCCCACACCGCACAGTCCATATCATAGGCCGTCTGGTGGCTGTCCTTCTCCTCCACCGCCATGAACCAGTAGCCGTCCACCGCCATCACCACCCTGGCGTAGGCCTCCGCCAGGGCCAGCAACTGCTCACGGGACAGGTCCTCTATCTCCACGGTGTGCTCCTTTCTGCTATGTTCACAGCAGCCGGGATGCCGTCTGCAGGATGCGTGCCTCCTCCTGGCGCATGCGTGCCTCCTGGGTAGGCTCCTGGTCATCGTAGCCCAGCAGGTGGAGGATACCGTGAGTCACCAGCAGGGCCAGCTCCCGCTGGATGGAGTGTCCATACTCCTGGGCCTGGCGCGCCGCCTGGGGCAGCGAGATGAACACCTCGCCCAGCACGGGGGTGGTGCCGGGGGGCTGAGGGAAGGCCTCGTCTCCCAGCATGGAGAAGGCCATCACATCCGTGGTGCTCTCCCGGCCCAGGTAGGCCCGGTTGAGCCGCTTCATAGCCTCATCCCCCGTCAGTACCAGGCTCAGGTCCAGGGGCGGCTCCACCCCTTTGGCCGATAGCACCGCCTCGGCCACCGCCCGCAGCCAGTCCTCCCCCACGGGGGACGCCCCGGCATCTATAAGGACATCTATCTCCCAGTCCATGAATCAGGTGATGATACCATAGGCCGGGTGGGTGGTCAACGAAAGAGGGGGTGGTTTAGCAACCCTTTTCCTCCCCAGCCACTCACCCGACGGCAGCAATGGCGAAGGCCTCGTCCACTAACCTCTTTATGTCCTTACCTGCGGGTGCAGAGGAGGTAATCCATAAGTCGGTGCCCTAGTGCCGTTGAGTTTCTTGACGAAGCAAGAGGTCTATGTTTACAAGGCTCGGTTTTGGGGCTAAAATAGATATGGTTTTGGGCGGTTGGCTCAGCGGTTAGAGCGCCTGCTTCACACTCAGGGGATTTTGGCTCAAAGCTGGAGGGCGGGGAATCAGATACGAAACCGGGGTGACGAGGCAAGCGTTCTGTTTTGACGCCCGGGTGGCGCCCGCCCCCCATCTCCGGTGCCCCCTGGGGGGGTAGCCCTGAATCCGCCCTCTGCCTATGCCGGTGGCCGCCGGTAGGGGTGGCTTCTCTCATCCCTTGAACCTCCCTTAAGAATAGCCTCTAACTGCCCTTTCATCGGCCGCCATGCGCCAAGGAGCGGCCAATCCGCTGCCTGTGACCCTGTGGCCGCCTCGCCTGCCCCTGGTGGTTGGCTCTTAGTGTGCTACCTCGCCCTCCGCCACCATTGTGGTGCCAATACCCAGACATGTCAAGGGGGACGTGAACACGCTCTACCCAGCATTGAGGGCGTCGGGCACAGGCTGTGACCGGGGAGAGACCGCCCGGCCCTGTAGGCCACCAAAGTGTTCACAGCGATGTTCAGTCCTGCGTTCATTCGTTCAGTCGGTCGGACGGTCACTCCCCGCCCCGATCCCAGAGCATGTAGGGTAGTAGGGAGTAAAGCCGGAGTTATGACGGGGACCTGGGGGGAATGCCGGGATGAACCGGAAGCGGGTACTCCCTGTGACAGGGAGGGAAGGACGGCAGCGAGGTGCTGGCGGAGCCCGCTGGCATTACAGCGTAGCCCGTTCAGGGGGGTCCCCCCGGGGGGGCAAGCCTTGCATCCGCAGCCAGGTCACGTCACACCATGGGCAGATGTTACTTCACGTGCTGTGAGACAAGGGAGTGGCAAGGGTGGGTAAACTTCAGGCCAACATCGTCTTGACAAGGGTAAAGACCAACAGCCACCATTTGATGGGTC
The DNA here is from genome assembly GCA_036476365.1 of Dehalococcoidia bacterium. Taxonomy (GTDB): domain Bacteria; phylum Chloroflexota; class Dehalococcoidia; order JACVQG01; family JAHKAY01; genus JASLQE01. The sequence continues at coordinate 897 of JAZGBK010000015.1, read as the reverse complement.
CGGGGTGGGAGTGATGATGGGGTAGCCGCCAGACCCGTCACTTCGCCAACCACATAGGCGCCGATGACTATTCCGCTGACGGCCCGGGCGGCGCACAACCGGTCAGGCAGCTATTACCGAGGGCTAATAGGGGGCAACATATAACATATAATAGAGGAAAGGAGGGCTAATAGGGGGCAATATATAATAGAGGAAAGAAGGACCGAATTTCGAGCGGCTGCGCCGGGCACTGCTGCTCCAAGGGGAGCCCGATAGGGTGCCCCTCCTGGAGGCGGCGGTGGACAGGGATGTGAAAAGGGCCTTCCTGGGGGGAGGCCGCCGGGGCCTGGAGGGGGAGGTGGAGTTCTGGGTGAAAGCAGGATACGACCACGTCCCTATCTTTCAGGGTATAAGCCCGGTGATCGCGGGCAACGCTCCACCCCGAGATGCTGCTGGGGCCGCGTTCAGCGGTGTCATGAGGTCCCAGGAGTCCAGGTACAGCCTCTATCAGGAGGGGGGCAGGCAGAAGAGGTGGATGGAGGAGGGCCACGGCGTTATCACCTCCAAGGGACGACTTCCGCCGCTTCCCCTGGCCCGGCCCCCAGGACATAGACTGCTCCTCGTGGGATGCTGTAGGCAAGCTGCTGCCCCCGGGCATGAAAACCATCGCAGCCATAGGCATCGCCTTCCCCGAGGTCTCTTCCCTGATGGGGATGGAGACCTTCTTCCTCTCCATCTACGAAGACCCCGAGCTGGTGGCGGCCCTGTTTGAGAGGATAGGCATGCTGCAGTACGAGACCGTCAGGAAGGCGGTGGAGCACCCGGCGGTGGGCGCGGTGTGGCTGGTGGGCGACATCGCCTACAGCCATGGTCTTCTGGTCCGTCCACAGCTCCTGCGCCGGTTCGTATTCCCGCTCA
>JAZGBK010000149.1:0-10295 GCA_036476365.1 Dehalococcoidia bacterium | reverse complement strand
AGAACAGATATAGCGCCACTGACATGATAGCCATCCCGGCTACCCCCAGGAAGCGGTAGTGCCCGGTGCGGGAGATTATCTGTCCGGAGACAGCACTTCCCACGACCAGGCTGAGCATCATGGGGGTGAGCACTGCCCCGGACCAGGTGGCCGAAGCGCCTATGACCACCTGGATGAACAGGGGCAGGAAGATGATGGTCCCGAACATGGCGATGCCGGTGAGGAGGGTAACCCCCATGGCCACATTGAAGATGCGGTTGGCGAACAGGATGGGAGGCAGCACCGGCTCCGCCGCCCGCCTCTCCACCATCCAAAACACCAGGAGCATGGCCGCTGAGAAGGACATCAGCCCTATTACCTGGGGGGAGACCCAGGGATAGGTGTTGCCCGCCCAGGTGAGGGCCAGCAGCAGGCTCACCACCGCCGCCACCAGGGTGGCTGCCCCGGTGAAGTCAATCTTGCGTTTTACCGAGCGGTCCCGCAGGTGGGGCATGGCCGCCAGGAGCACCGCCGCCGCTACCAGCCCCACCGGCAAGTTGACATAAAACACCCAACGCCAGGAGAGGTTATCGGTGATGTAGCCGCCGGTCAACGGCCCCACTATGCTGGCGAGGCCGAATACGGCGCCGAATATCCCCATCCACTTGCCCCGCTCCGCCGGGGGGAAAATATCACCCACCACGGCGAAGGCGTTGGCCATGATGACGGCTGCCCCCAGTCCCTGGAGGCCCCGGAAGAGGATGAGCTGCATCATGGTCTGGGATGTGCCGCTGAGGATGCTGCCCAGGATGAAGATGGCTATCCCGACCAGGTAGAGGGGCTTGCGCCCGTAGATATCCGAGAGCTTGCCGGCTATAGGCAGGCCGGCGGTGGAGGCCAGCATATAGGCGGTGAACACCCAGGCGAAGCGGTCAAAGCCGCCCAGGTCGGACACTATCCGGGGCAGGGCGGTGGCCACGATGGTCTGGTCCAGGGCGGCCAGCAGTAGTCCCAGCAACACGCCGATGACGGTAACTACTATGGTGGACCGGGGCAGGGTGGACAGGCTCTGCAACTCCTCCGGGGGTGGGGTGGTGTCAGGTCTCATACCGGTGATACTCTCCTATCGTGATAGCGCATCCACCTCTTTCTGGCCTTCTGCCAGTTCCCTTCCCTGCTCCTCATCCTCTTTCAAGAGCAGGGCTTGAAACTCGCCAACATGGGTCTTCTCTTCCTTCGCTATGTCCAGCAGGACCGCCTTCATGTTCCGGTTCTCGGTCATGGCGGCCAGTTGCTCATAAAGGCTTATGGCGTCCAGCTCGGCTATTATGCCCAGTCTCAATATCTCCCTGTCCAGGTCCTTCTTGCCAACTCGCTCAAGCTTTATGGGTGATTCTGATAGCATGGTCCTTACCCCCTCTTTGCTTTGGCCGTAAATTGAGAGTCTTCATATCTGCCGGGCGATATCTGCACCCTCCCGTCCCGCCCGCAGTGCCATGCGGGGCTGGCCGCAGTAGGGCAATGGGCGCACCTCCACTCCCAGGGAGGCGAGCTCCCGGGGTAGCTCATCGGTGGGCTGGGCCTCCCCGGCCAGCACCACCCAGTCCGCCTCTACGGTGGCTGGGTTGCCCTGGGCGTCCCGGTAGCTGACAGTCCCCTTCTCTATGGAGGTCACCTGGACCCCGGTGAGGAGCCTCCCCCCCCGCTCCTGGAACTCCTGGACCAGCACCTTGCCCGTGGCCGGGTCCAGGCCGTGGCCCACCGGCCCATCGCCCATCAAGGTTACGGGCACACCCCGGCGGGAGAGGAGGTGGGCCACCTCGCAACCGGTGTTGCCTATTCCCAGCACAGCGACCCGGCCGGTGGGCTGCTGCTTCTCGTCCAGTACCTCTCCGGCCAGAAGGCAGTGGTCTCCGTCGCTGCCGGGGATGGTGGGGCGGACGGGGGCGGCCCGGGGTGTGGCCAGGATGGTCCCGGCCCCCAGGGCGGCGACCGCCTGGGAGGAGACCGGCTTCCCCATCTCCACGGCCACCCCCAGCTCACGCAGGGTCCTCATCCGCTCCCCGATATAGCCCCGTTGGAGCCAGGACCAGCGGCCGCCGGGTCGGGGGGCCTCCTCCCACAGGGTCACCTGGTGCCCCCGCAGGGCGGCCACCCGGGCCGCCTCCATGCCGGCGGGCCCGGCGCCGATGACCAGCACTTTTTGGGCGCTGTCGGCCGGAGTTTCCTTTACCCCTTCATTGCCGGTCTCCGGGTTGAGCAGGCAGCAGATGGGTAGCTCCCGGGGCAAAGGGTCGCGGCGGCAGCTATTACAGGCGATACACTTGCGTATCTCGTCCCACCGGCCCTCCTGGGCCTTGAGGGGATAGTCGGGGTCGGCCAGCAGGGGACGGCCCAAGGCGATGAGGTCGGCCTTGCCCTCCTGGAGGGCGGCCTCGGCTATGCTGGGATGGTTGATACGGCCCACGGCGATGACGGGCACATAGGCCTCCTCCCGGATGGCCGCTGCCAGGGGCAGCAGGCAGCCCACGGGCAGGAGCACCGGCTGCACCGCCCATTCCAGAGAGGCGTCCGTCCCTGCCGAGATGCTCAGGCAGTCAACCCCGGCCTCCTCCATCATACGGGCTATGGCCTTGCCGTCCTCTACGGTCAGACCCCCTTCCGTGAACTCGGAGGCGGAGAAGCGGAATATGATGGGGAAGTCCCGGCCCACCACCTGGCGCACAGCGGCCACCACCTGTATCGGGAAGCGGGCACGGTGGGCGGTATCGCCGCCGTAGTCGTCCTGGCGCTGGTTGGAGTATGGGGAGAGGAACTGGCACAGCAGGTAGCCGTGAGCGCCGTGGATTTCCACGGCTTCAAACCCGGCATCCTTGGCCCGCCGGGCCGCCTGGGCGAACTGGCCCACTATGCCCTCGATATCGCTGGGGGTGAGCTCCCGGGGGGTCTCCCCGCTGCGCTGGGAATTGAGGGCGGAGGGGGCCACCGCCTGGGTGCCGGTAACCGAGTTGGGTGCCTGGCGGCCGGGATGGTGAATCTGGATGGCGGCCCGGGAGCCGTTGTCTTTGATAGCCTGGGCCAACTGGGACATCCCCGGGATAAAGCGGTCGTCGCTTAGCTGCAGCTGGGTGGAGGAGACCACCTGTACGGGGTCCACAGCGCCGATTTCAACTATGATGAGTCCCACCCCGCCCTGGGCACGCCGGGCGTAGTAGTCCACCGTGCGCTGGGAGACGAACCCGCCGGGGTCTCCCATGCGGGTGTTCATGGGCGGCATCACCAGCCGGTTTTTCAGTGCCAGGGTGCCGATGCTGATGGGTTCAAAGAGCTTCATTTCAATCCCCCTCGGTGTGCAGAGTTCTGGGTCACTGATTGCCTGGGGTAGCCACCGCCGCCGAGAGGGCGGCCTGGCCTGCCTTAACCACCAGGGCCAGCTCGGCCACCATGCGGCCGGTAAAGCGGGAGGTCATCATGCCCCAGGGGTCGTTCTCTACGGGGGTCAGCCGGGTGCGGCCGTCCTCGCCCCACGGGGTGTGGCCCCCCACCGCGGGACCGGATACCCCCATGCCGCCGAACATAAACCCGGTCTGGTACATCTGGAAGGCCCGGATGAAGTCCGATATCTCTGCAATAGCCGTCTCCTGCCCGCCTATGGTCATGTAGGCCACGGTGAGGGCACCGGCCACCTTGCCCCTCAGGGTGCCATCCCGCTGCATCCAGCGGCAGCGGTCCACAAAGTTCTTCAGCCGCCCGCTTATGCCCAGCTCATGCACCGGCGAGGCGAAGATTACGGCGTCGGCGGAGGCCAGCCTGGGGTAGAGCCCCTGCATATCGTCCTGGACGCCGCACCCCGCCAGTCCGGCGGCCAGGCACTCCTCGCAGGTGTGGCCCGCCTTCAGGTGCAGGTCTCTCAGGTTGATGAGTTCGGTTTCCACCCCACCCATCTGCCGGGCGGCTTCCAGAGCGGCGCGGAGCATGTACACCGTATTCCTGGCCCCTTTGCGGTGTGCCCCGGATATGCCCAGGAGCTTTACATGGAGTTCGTTGGGAGGGGCGAGGCTGCTATAGTCGGGCATCGCCTTGGGCAGCCGGTGGTAGCTTTCCACTATGCGTGAGCGCTCCGTTTCGGGCAGGGACTGCCTGCCCGCCTTGAAGAGGCGGGCTGCCTCGGCCACCGCCCGTCCCGTCGCCCTGGCCGTGGCACGGGAGCGGGGGTCCCCCGGTGTGGAGTAGGCCCCGGCGCTGCCGTAACCCGGCCCCACCTGGGTCATCTGGAGGGCCCGTATCATGGTGCCCATCTGGCGCAGGGCCAGCTCCTGCCCGGCCATGGGCTCAGCGGCTATGGATAGGGCGCTGGCCGCCTTCCAGCGCAGGTTGCCCTGGTGCACCAGCCAGCGGCTGCGGTCCACCACCGCCCGGAGCTGGGCGCTTACCCCCAGGGCGTGCACCGGAGAGGCCCAGATTATGCCATCGGCCTCCACCATGCTGGCGTGGATGGACTGGAGGTCGTCCTTGATGGTGCAGTCCTGGAGTTCCTCCCTCCAGGTGCCGTCCCGGCGCTTCCGGCGGGAGAGGCATGCCTCACACTGGACGCAGTAGCGGAGGCTCTTGCCCCTCAGCTCCACCACCTGGGTATCCACGCCTCCCACCTCCCTGGCCCCCTCAAAGGCGTGCTCTATGAGGTCCAGCATGGCCGGGTCGCTGGTCTGCGAGCCGCACAGCGCCAGCAGCTTTATGTTCTGTCCCCCTGGCATGGCTTGTCTCCCCGCTCCCCGGGGTTTTGCACCCCAGGTGATTAGACCCATAATAGGCGGGCGTGCCGCCAGCGTCAACCGGGGCCGATATACCTACGCTGCTCCTCTGCTACGGAATGCCCGCCCGCTCATAAGGAGGGCGACGGCGAGGGAGGCAGCCAGAACGATGCCTCCCAGCAGGGCGAAGGTGCGGTCGGGACCTATGCGGTCCATGAGCAGGCCGACTACAGGGGCTACAACGCTGGCAGACTCTATGCTGCCGAAGTAGTATATCCCCAGAAAGGAGGACATCCTCTTGGCGGGGACGCCCTGCACAATCATGGACTCCAACACCGGCTGGCGTATATACATCACCATCCCCAGTAGAACGAAGAGGGCGATAAGTGTGGGGCCAAAGGGGGCGATGGTGAACAGGTAGATGACGGGGCCGGTGGCTATCACGGAGAATAATATGATGGGCCGGCGTCCCAGGCGGTCGGATAGCATCCCCCCCGCCGGAGCGGCCACCAGACCGGCGCCATAAATCAGGGAGAGGAACATGCCGGCATAGGCCGGTGACAGGGCGTGCTTGTCCACCAGGAACATGGGGACAAAAGCAATGATGGCCATGGTGACAGACTGGGTGAGCACACTGACGCCCACCAGCAGCCCCAGTCTCCGCAGCAGTGCTCCCAGTGCGCCTCCCTCTTTCTCCTCTGCGGGAGCGGGGGCGGGGACCCCCGGTTCCCGGCGCAGAATCCTCAGGAACAGGAAGCCAGCCAGAAAGGTGGGTATGGCGAGGATCAGAAATGGTCCACGCCACCCCATGGTCAGGGCTATGCCGAGCGCCATGAGGGGGGTGAGAAAGAAGCTGGCGCTGCCTCCCATGATGTGGATACCCAGGGCCCTGCCCAGCCGGTTGGCCGGCACCGCCTGGGAGATAAGGGGTGCGGCGGAGGGATGGTAGGCTCCTCCGAACAGTCCCATCAGGGCCAGGAGGACCACCAGCTGCCAGAAACCGGTGCTGAAGCCGACGGCGAAGGCCACTACCGCTATCCCTATCATCCCCAGGCTGAGGAGCCGCCTGCGCCCGACCCGGTCCGCCAGCCACCCCATGGGCAACTGGGAAAGACCGTAGGGGACGGCGAAGGCGGAGACCACCAGCCCTGCCCGGAAGTAGTCCAGCTCAAAATCGGCCCGTATGAGCGGCAGGAGGGGCTGGTGGATGGCGGTGACCAGGTGATGGGTGAAGTGCCCTGCCAGGAAGAGGGCAACTATCCTGGAGGCACCCCTCCCCGGCGGTTTTGTCAGCATCTGTGCTGGTATTGTGCCATACCATGTGCCAAAAGAAAAGGTTGTAGACCGGGTGGGCGGACGGGTATAAGAATGCCTGTTAAACGGTATCAGACCGCCTCGTTGACACGGCAGGCGGCGCAGCTTAGAATTACATGCTTAGGTTACATGTATTTATCACTGGTGCCGCTAACAGCCTCCTTGCAGATTGCTCCCCTGAGCCAGGACCTGTCCCGGGGGCTTTTTGTGACCTGGGCTGGCATGGCGGTGGTGTTCTCGGTGCTCGTTGTGCTGACCCTGATGATGCTGGCCCTGGGGCGCATCTTCAGGCCCGGCCCGGACGAGGAGTAGGGCCGATGCCCTGGGAGGAACTCCTCAGCGGGCTGCTCCACTTCACCCCCGGACAGGGGCTGATGATGCTCATCGGCGGCGTCCTCATCTATCTGGCTATCAATAAGGGGGCGGAGCCGGTGCTGCTGCTGCCCATCGGGCTGGGGATTATCCTGGCCAACATCCCCCTGAGCGGCATGCATGAGGAGGGGGGTATTTTCTGGCTGCTGAAGAAGGCGGGGCTGGAGACGGAGGTCTTCCCCTTGTTCATCTTCATCGGCATCGGGGCCATGATAGACTTCGGCTCGCTGCTGGAGCGGCCCTACACCGTGCTGCTGGGGGCCGCCGCTCAGTTCGGCATCTTCGGCACCATGCTGCTGGCCATAGTGGTGGGCTTTCCCCTGAACGAGGCCGCTGCCATAGGCATCATCGGCTCGGCGGATGGCCCCACCTCCATATATGTGGCCTCTATCCTGGCACCCAGCCGGCTGGGTGCGGTGGCCGTAGCCGCCTACTCCTACATGGCCCTGGTACCCATTATCCAGCCTCCCATAATGCGGCTCCTTACCACCAAGGCCGAAAGAAAGATAAGAATGCCCACCGCCACCACCTCTGTCTCCCGCACCACCAGAATCATGTTCCCCATTGTAGCGGTGGTGGTCACCGGGCTGCTGGTCCCCAAGGCCACCCCCCTCATCGGCATGCTCATGTTCGGCAACCTGCTGCGGGAATCAGGGGTGGTGACGAGACTGGCCCATACCGCTGAGAACGAGCTGGTAAACATAGTCACCATTTTGCTGGGGATAACCGTAGGCTCCACCATGACCGCAGCCACCTTCCTGCGGGCAGATACCATCCTCATCTTCGTGCTGGGGATAGTGGCCTTTTCCCTGGGGACTGCGACCGGGGTGGTGTTCGGCAAGGTCATGTGCTACCTTTCGGGGAGGCGGGTGAACCCCCTCATCGGGGCCGCCGGTATTTCTGCCTTCCCTATGTCGGCCCGGGTGGTGCAGAAGGTGGGGCTCCAGGCCGATCCCCACAACCACCTGCTGATGCACGCTGTGGGTGCCAACACCGCCGGACAGATAGCCTCGGTGGTGGCCGGAGGTGCGCTGCTGGCCCTGATGGCTGGCATCCTTTAAGATGGACCCGATACAGCTAACAGCAGTAGCCATTTTCCTGGCTATGTTCGTGGTCATCGTGAGCGGCCGGATGCATCGCACCTGGGCCGCCCTGGCAGCGGCGCTCCTCACCGCCATTATAGTGCTGCGTAGCCCCGTAACCACCTTCCACAGCGTAAACTGGGAGACCATCATCTTCCTGGGCGGCATGATGGTGATGGTAGCCGGACTGGGCCTCTCCGGGTTCTTTCGCTGGTTATGCCTGTATGTGGCCCGGCTGGCCCGCTACAACACCACGGCCATCTTCATCTCCTTCATGCTCCTCTCTGGATTCCTGGCCATGTTCATTGACAGCATCACCGTGCTGCTGTTCATGGCCGCAGTAGTCATAGAACTTTCCTACCTGATGGGCTTCAAGCCCATGCCCTTCATCATCGCCCTCATCTTCGCCGCCAACGCCGGAGGGGCGGCCACCATGTCCGGCGACCCCCCCAATGTCATCATCGGTACCGCCTTCGGCTATAGCTTCATGGACTTCGCCACTAACACCGGGCCCATTGCCTGGGCGGGGCTGCTGGTAGGCACGGGTTTCCTCTACCTCACCCAGCGCCACCTGCTTGCCGCTGCCGCCACCCCAGATGAGTACCCCGAGCCTCGCCAGGCCATCACCGACCGCCCCCTCTTCTTCAAGGGAGTGGTGATATTCTTCATCGTCATCGCCTTTCTGCTGAGCCACGGCTCCCTGGGGCAGCCCATCTACATGGTGGGCATCATCGCTGCCGTGCTCACCCTAATGGCCGCCTGGCAGCGGCTGCGTGAGGTGTTCCACGAGGTGGACTGGCGCACCCTGCTCTTCTTCCTGGGCCTGTTCGTGGTGGTGGGGGGGCTGGAGGAGACGCATGTACTACAGATGGTGGCCGACTCCATCAGCGACGCCACCGGGGGCGATATAGCCCTGGCCATAGCCTTCATCTTGTGGTTCTCCGCCTTCGCCTCGGCCATCGTGGACAACATCCCCTTCGCCGCCGCTATGGTGCCCGTTATCCGGACGATGTCCGCTACCCTGGGGATGGACCAGGAGACCCTGAGCTGGACGCTGGCTCTGGGTGCCGATGTGGGGGGCAACGCCACGCCCATTGGGGCTTCGGCCAATGTGGTAGGGCTGGGGGTGGCGGAGCGGATGGGCTTCAAGGTCTCGTGGGGCTACTACCTGGTGCGGGCGGTGCCGGCCACCATCCTGGCTCTTGGCGTTTTCCATCTGCTGTTGCTGCTACGCTACACTTAGATATGGGTGGCTCCTTGTCAAAGAGCCGGGGCAGGGTTATGATGGTTGTATGCCCCTGTAGCTCAGTCTGGATAGAGCACCGGCCTCCGGAGCCGGGTGCGTGGGTTCGAATCCCACCGGGGGTACCACCGGGGTGTAGCGCAGTGGCAGCGCGCATGGTTTGGGACCATGAGGCCGGCGGTTCAAATCCGCCCACCCCGACTTTAGATTCGCTACGAGACCTCAGGCCTGCTGCCCCCCTCAAAGGGCAAGTCCTCTGTCTCTGGCTTGACTCCGCCCCTCTTTTAGATTATTCTTCCCAAAACTCGTATGGGAGGTGCTAACCATATGATACTGGACGGGGTGCGGGTTCTTGACTGGACTGGGTTCCTGGTGGGGCCGGTGGCCGGTGCCATGCTGGCAGACCTGGGGGCCGATGTAATCAAAGTGGAGCAGATAGGGCGGGGTGACCCCCTGAGGGGGCTGAGGACCTTTTTTGGCGTGCCCCTGGACCTGCCTCACGGCCGCCACGCCGCCTTTGAGCACCATAACCGCAACAAGCGGGGCATGGTGATTGACCTGGAGTCCCCCAAAGGTCAGAATGTCATGTACCGCCTGGTGCAGAAGGCCGATGTTTTTCTGACCAACTTCCGTCCCAGGGCGTGTGCCAGGCTGGGCCTGGACTATGACACCTTGCGCCAGCATAACCCCAAACTCATCTATGCCCGGGGCTCCGGCTTCGGCGAGAAAGGCCCCGATAGTGAGCTGCCCTCCATAGACCTCATCCCCCAGGCCAGGAGCGGCATAATGATGGCCAGCGGTGAGCCCGATATGCCCCCGGTGCACATATCTACCGGGATGGCGGACTCCGTCACTGCCATCATGCTGGCCTACGGCATAGTGTCTGCCCTGCTGGGCCGGGAGAGGACGGGCACGGGACAGATGGTAACGGTCTCCCAGTTGGGGAGCATGATTGCCCTCCAGGGTTTTCTGACCCAGCTAAAGTTTTTCCCCGGCCTGGACTTCCCCCGGCACGACAGGAACCTGCCCTCTAACCCCCTGTACAACTACTACAAGTGCCAGGATGGCCGGTGGGTAGCGCTGGCCCTGATACTGGATAGACACTGGCCTCTCTTGTGCCAGGCTATTGGGCTCTCCGAGCTGGAGAATGACCCCAAGTTTGCGGATATCGGCCAGAGAAGGGAAAATCGCCAGGAGCTAACAGATATTCTGGGCCGAGTACTCGCCACCAGGCCCTACCCCGAGTGGGAAAAGGTCTTCAGGGAGGCCGACCTCATTTTTGGCCCCATTCAGGATATAGATGACCTGCCCAATGACCCGCAGGTGGTTGAGAATGAGTATGTCATTGATTTTGACCACCCTTACTTCGGTAAGGTCCGGTACCCGGGGTTCCCCGTCCACTTCAGCGAGACTCCATCAGCCCTGAGGATGGCTGCCCCCGAGTTCGGCCAGCATACGGAAGAGGTGCTCCTGGAGAGTGGCTACAGCTGGGAGGATATAGCCGAGTTGGGGGAGCAAGGGGTAATATAGGGGCAGGCCCGTAAAAGGAGGCAC
>JAZGBK010000148.1:0-4158 GCA_036476365.1 Dehalococcoidia bacterium | reverse complement strand
GCTGCCCCTGCGCCAGCAGGAGGCGTGGGTGGCCCGCAACCAGGAGTACCTCTCCGGACACCGCATCGGCGTCTACGGGGTGGACAACCTGGACCCCAACCGTCTCTTCCCCTACACCGTCTATCCCAAGCCCCGGGAGCTCATGCGCTACTTCCTGTACACCGCCCAGGCCTGGCACATGGCCCGCTCCCGCTATGTAGAGAGCCGCACCCAGCGGGACTAAAGATACCCTTCCGGTTTCCTATTCCACGAAGCCATTCCCCAGGGTAGAACGTTACTCCACCTGTTTAGGTGTGCAGACCGCAGAGAGACTGAGATGCGCCCGGCCCCCGGGGGGCCTGGGGGGCGAAGCCCCCCAGAAACAATCCCTCGGGCGGGTGGCTGGGAAAGAAGATGCTTGCTAAGCTGGCCCCCCTACATCATGGAGTAGCCGCCGCTGGCGGATAAGGTCTGGCCGGTGACGAAGCCGGCCTTGTCCGAGCACAGGAAGGCCACCACATTGGCGGTATCCTGGGGGGTGCCCAGGCGGCGCAGGGCGTACAGCTTCTTGGCGGCCTCCGCCACCTCGTTGGTGAACACCGCCGCCGCCGCCCCGTCTTTACCCCACATGCTCAGGTCCCCGGCCTCCTCGGGCTTTTCGGGACGAGTGACGCCGGGGCAGACGGTGTTGAAGCAGATGCCGAAGCGGCCCGCCTCCCGGGCCAGGGACTTGGTGAGGGCGATGACCCCTCCCTTCATGCCGGAGTATATAGGCTCCCGGAACTCCCCCACCCGGCCGGCGTCGGAGCTGATGCTCACCACCCGGCCGTACTTATTCTCAATCATGTGGGGCATAACCGCCCGGCAGCAATAGACCATGCCCAGGTAGTTGATTTTCATTATGCGGTCTATCTCCTCCAAGGAGTAGTCCAGGAAGTACTTCATGATGTCCCAGCCCACATTGTTCACCAGGACATGTACCTGGCCGAACTCCTTGACTGCGGCCTGCATCATGGCCTCCACGCTGGAGAAGTTGGTGACATCGGTCTGGATGCACAGGCTCTTGCCCCCGGCCTGCTGGGCCACCTTCTTACCCTGGGCCTCGTCCAGCTCGGCGATGACCACATTGGCCCCCTCCTCGGCCAGGGTGAGGGCGATGGCCCGGCCGATGTTGGAGCCGCCTCCGGTTACAATAGCTGTCTTACCCTTCAGTCCCAGGTCCATATTTGACCTCCTTATTTGAATACCGGCTTACGCTTCTCCAGGAAGGCCTGGATGCCCTCCCGGGGCTCATCGGCACTGCCCATGTAATGAATGGTGTATGAGGCGCCCACCCGGGTTCCCGGCCCGAAGGAGGCGTGCTTGGCGGCCTCCTTGAGGGCCCGCTTGTTGGCGATGAGGCCGGGGCGGCTCTTGTCCCGTAGCTGGGCCAGCAGCGCCTCTACCTCATCCATGAGCTTCTCCTTGGGTACCGCCCGCAGCACCAGCCCGTACTCCTGGGCCTCCTTGCCGGTGAGCCATTTGCCGGTGAGGCACAGCTCCATGGAGCGGGGCATGCCCACCCGGCGGGGGAGCTGCCACATTACGGGGCCACCGATGAGGCCGAAGTTCTGGTGCTGGTCACCTATCTGGGCCTCCTCAGCGGCGATGGCCATATCACAGGCCATGAGCAGCTCCATGCCCCCGGCGAAGGCGAAGCCGTTGACGGCGGCTATCACCGGCAGGGGGCACTCCTCGATGGCCTCCATGGTGGCGTTGAACGCCTCCAAGTAGTCCACGAAGGCCCGGATGTCGGCCAGGAAGCCGCTTACGTACTTGAGGTCGGCCCCGGCGCAGAATGCCCGGCCCTCGCTGGTGAGCACCACCGCCTTCACCTCCGGGTCATCGCCTGCGGCGGCTATGACTTGGCGCAGGTCGTCCAGCACCTGGGGGCTGATGGCGTTGAGGGCCTCGGGGCGGCTCAGGGTTATGTAGGCCACCCTGTCCTTATTGACTACCTTCAGTGTACTCAGCTCCATCTCCACCTCCTTCGCCATAGATTATAGGGGGCTGGCCCCGCCCCCGCAAGGCATCCTTAGCTTTTCGGGCTGGCAACCAGCCATTTTGCTGGCCCACCCACCCGTAGATAATTTCGGGGCTGCAGCTTGCTGCGCCCCTACTTCGTTTCGCCCCCCCCAATATAATTCTCGGGCGGGAGGGCGGGAAGGATGATGCTCGCCAGGCTACCTTGACCCCAGGTGCCCCCTGTGCTAACATTTTATGAGCCAAGGCCCCCGCGGCTTGCCACATCACCGATGCTGATAGAAGAAGAGCTGGCCCACTATAGGGTGGAGAGGGATACAGTCCTCTCCATCGGCGTCTTTGACGGGGTCCACCAGGGCCACCGCCATCTGTTGGGCCGCCTCCAGGAACGGGCCCGGGCCGAGGGACTTATGCCCGGTGTAGTAACCTTTTCCAGCCACCCCCGCCACACCCTACACCCCGATAGCTCTATTACCTATCTGACACCGCTGGAGGAGCGGCTGGAGCTCCTGCGGGCGGCGGGCATGGGTGTGGTGGCCGCCATATCCTTCAGCCCGGAGCTGGCCGCCCTGGAGGCCAAGGACTTCGTCTCCCTGCTCCAGCGCCACCTGCGCCTGCGGGGGCTGGTCATCGGCCCGGACTTCGCCCTGGGGCGAGGGCGGCAGGGCGATGCCGCCCGCCTGGAGGCGCTCTCCCGGCCCATGGGCTTCTTCATGGAGCGGGTCCCCCAGGTCACCGTTAACGGAGATGCGGTCAGCAGCACCGCCATCCGCACCGCCCTGAACCAGGGGGAGGTGGAGCGGGTGGGCCGCCTGCTGGGGCGGCCCTTCTCCCTCAGCGGCGAGGTGGTGGCCGGGGCGGAGCGGGGCCGCTCCCTGGGCTTCCCCACCGCCAACCTGTCCCTGCCGCCCCTCCAGGCCCTGCCCGCCGATGGCGTGTATGCCACCCGGGCCCTCCTCGGCGGCGACCCATTATCTTCGGTCACCAACATCGGCCTCCGTCCCACCTTCAACACCGGGCAGCGCACCGTGGAGGTGTTTCTGCTGGACTTTAAAGGCGACCTCTACGGCCAGCGGCTGACCATAGAGCTGGTGGCCCACCTCCGGGGGGAGAAGCGCTTTGATTCCCCTGCCCAGCTCGTCGCCCAGATGGAGCAGGATGTGGCCCAGGCCCGCCGCCTGCTGGCCATTGAAAAAGCGCCCCGGAATTGAGAAGATTAGAGGGCGCTATGATTAACCGTCACCAGCTACTCCACCGTGGAGTGGCCGAGATTATCGTGGAAGAGGAGCTGGACCGCCTCCTGGAGGGCGGAAAGCCCCTGCGCCTCAAGCAGGGCTTTGACCCCTCCCGCCCCGATATACACCTGGGCCATGTGGTGGGGCTGCGCAAGCTGCGCCAGTTCCAGGAGATGGGCCACCAGGTAGTTCTCATCGTGGGGGACTGGACCGCCCAGATAGGCGACCCCTCCGGCCAGTCCGCCACCCGCTCCATGCTCAGCCACCAGGAGGTGCTGGACAACGCCGAGAGCTACATGCAGCAGTTCTTCAAGGTGGTGGACCGGCAGCGCACCTCGGTGCGCTGGCAGAGCGAGTGGTTCCAGGAGTTCAGGCTCAAAGATGTCATCGCCCTCACCCGCCGCTTCACCGTGGCCCAGCTTACCGCCCGGGAGGACTTCGCCCGCCGCCTGGCGGCCGGCCGGCCGGTGGCGGTAACCGAGCTGCTCTACCCCCTCCTGCAGGCCTATGACTCGGTGATGATACAGTCCGATGTGGAGTTCGGCGGCACCGACCAGAAGTTCAACTGCCTGGTGGGCCGGGAGCTCCAGGCCATGGAGGGCCAGCGCCCCCAGCAGGTGTTCCTGGTGCCCATCCTCACCGGCACCGACGGCAAGCAGAAGATGAGTAAAAGCCTGGGCAACTACATCGGCGTGGACGACCTGCCCCAGGATATGTTTGGCAAAGTCATGTCCATCCCCGATGACCTCATCCTGCCCTACTTTGAGCTCCTCACCGATGTGCCCGACGAGGAGCTGAAGGAGATGGCCGGGGCCATGGCCGGCCAGGCGGTAAACCCAATGGAGCTCAAGATGCGCCTGGGGGAGGAGCTGGTGGGCCAGTTCCACTCCGTTGAGGCGGCCCGGGAGGCACGCAACGCCTT
>JAZGBK010000147.1:0-3073 GCA_036476365.1 Dehalococcoidia bacterium | reverse complement strand
AGCGGGGTAGCGCTCTTCCGCCGCCTTCAGCTCCTCGGCCACCAGGGGGGTGATGAGGCCTATGTTCTGCTCGTAGAGGCTGAAGATGCTCTCCCTGGGGGCCGGGGGGGGCGCTTCGGCGCTGACTATCTCCCCCAGGGGCAGCTCCCCCCGGGCGATGCGGGCCACCGCCTCCTGGCCCTGGGGGTCGTTCATGAAAAAGAGCTCGTATCGCCTCCCCTCCCGCTCCACGGTGAGGGTGAGGAAGGTGCCCCGGTGGCAGGCGGCCTCCAGGGCCTGTCTCAGCCCTTCCCCCCCGCCATCCCCTATCCCCGGCTCCGGCACCACCTCCCCCAGAGTCACGAAGCGGGGATAGCCCCGCTTCTGATACAGGAGCCGGAACAGGTGCAGGCTTACCTTGAGCTCCGCCAGGTCCTCTATTTCGGGGAGGAGGCTGGTGAAGAAGGGGTTGGGCAGGGGGGTATAGCCGGTCTTAGCTGGAAAACCCTGGAAGGGCTTCATGCGCTATCTGCTCCGGGGCGAAGTTCTCAAACCTGGCGGTGCGGGACACCCAGCGCAGCTTGACCTCTCCGGTGGGGCCGTTGCGGTGCTTGGCGATGATGATGTCGGCCACACCCTGCGGGTAGTCCTCCTCGGGATGCTCCCTGGCCCAATCTTCCGGCTTGTAGTAGTACTCGTCCCGGTAGATGAACATCACAATATCGGCGTCCTGCTCAATGCTGCCGCTGTCCCGGAGGTCGGATAGCTGGGGGCGGTGGGAGGCCCGGAACTCGGCGGCCCGGCTGAGCTGGGATACGGCCAGCACCGGCACCTCTAGCTCCCGGGCCAGGCCCTTCAGGGCACGGGAGATATAGCTTATCTCCTGCACCCGGTTCTCGCTTCTTCCCTCGCCCTGGGCCAGTTGCAGGTAGTCCACGATGATGAGGTCCACCCTCCGTTCATTGTTGAGGCGGCGGGCCTTGGAGCGGATTTCCACCATGCGGGGCTGTGGGGTATCGTCAATAAAGATATTGGCCTCGGAGAGGACGCCGCTGGCGTTAAAGAGCCGCTCCTCCTCCTCGTCGGCCAGCTTTACAAAGTCCCGGCGGCGCAGACGGTGGGTATCTATGGTGGCCTCGGCAGACAGCAACCGCTCCACCACGGACTCCTTGGACATCTCCAGGCTGAACATGGCCACGCAGGCGTTGTAGTCCAGGGCGGCGTTGCGGGCCATCCCCAGGGAGAGGCTGGTCTTGCCCAGGCTGGGCCGGGCGGCCAGCACCACCAGGTCGGAGCGCTGCAGGCCGCCCAGGAAGGCATCCAGGGCGGCGAAGCCGGTGAAGATGTGGGGCAGCCCCCCGCCCTCGGCAGGGGTGTCCGTCTCCTTAAAGTAGTGGTCCAGGAGACGGCGGATGGGGGTAAGGTCCCGGACCCCCTCCCCCCGCCGCAGCCGGTAGAGCATATCTTCGGCCCGGTCCAGTGTGGTATCCACATCCGGACCCGCCTCATAGCCCATGACAGCAATCTGACCGGCGGCGGCGATGAGCTGACGCATCCTGGACAGGCGGTGGACTATATCGGCGTAGTGCTCCACCTCAAAGGATGAGGGTGTGGTGGACTGGAGGTGCAGCAGGTAGGCAGGGCCGCCGGCGGCCTCCAGCCTCCCCATGCGGGAGAGCTCGTGGGCCACCGTAACCTGGTCTACGGCCTGGTTACGGCTGAAGACGCTGAGGCTGGCCTGGTACAGCCACCGGTTCTGCTCCCGGAAGAAGTCCTCTGGGGCCAGCACGCCGGACAGTTTGTACATGGTCTCGCCGTCCAGCAGCAGGCAGCCGAGCACGGCCTCCTCTGCCTGGAGGTCGTGGGGGGGTAGCCCGGGGGTCTCACTCACCCGAGGATTCCACCACCACTTTGAGCTGGGCCTGTATTCCGGGACCCACATGCACCAGCACCGTGTGCTCGCCCAGGCGGCGGATAGAGCCGGAGAGCTCTATATCCTTGCGGTCCACCGCTATACCCTGCTGCTGGAGCTCGGTGGCGATGTGTCCGGCGGTGAGAGCGCCGTAGAGCCGCTCCTTGCCGCCGGTCTTGGCCCGCAGCTTCACCGTGATCTCGGACAGGCGGCTGTGGAGCTCCTGGAGGTGCTCCTGGCGGGAGAGGGACCGCTTCTCATCGGCCCGCTTGCGGTCCTCCCAGGTGTTGAGGGCAGCGGTGGTGGCTACCATCGCCAGACCCTTGGGGATGAGGTAGTTGCGGGCGAAGCCGGGGGCCACCTGTTTCACCTCGCCGGCCTGGGCCACGCCGGGGACCTCCTGTAGAAAAACAACCTTCAATTCTGACATGCTATCTGTACCTCTCCAAAGTCAAACCCACCCGATATATCAAGTTACTTTACCAAAGCATCGGGTCATCTTGCCCTAAATTATAACCCGCCGGGGGGGCGAGGGGAAGGAGCACGGGGCTATGGCGAGTAGAGGATGCGGCCACAGCTGGAGCACTGGATGATGCTCCCCCGAGCCTTCTGGATTTCGTTCATGGAGAGGGCTACCCGGCATCCCTGGCACCGCCCCTGCTCCACCCGGGCCACGGCCTGCTGCCGGCTGCGGCGCAGGTCCTCATACAGGCGTAAGGAAGCGGGGTCAATGCGGCGCACCACGCCTTCCCGGCGACCCTCCAGCTCGGCTATGGCCTGCAACAACTCTCCCCGCTGCTGTGCCAGGCGCTCCTGCTCCTCCTGCCACTGCTGGCGCAGCGCCTCCAGCGCCTGCTGGCCCCCGGTCACCTGCCCCCCGGCGGCCTCCGCCTGCTCCATGAGCCCCAGTAGCTGCTCCTCCTGCTGCTGGCGCTTCTGGCGCAGGGTATCGGTCTCCCTCTGAAGGTCCTCCAACTCCTTGAAGTTGGTCACCCGGCCGCCGTATAGCTTCTCCTCCTCGCCGGTCAGCTTACGGGTCAGCTCCCCCAACTCCCCCTCCCCATGGCGTATCTCCCGGTCCAGGTCTGCCCGCCGGTGGCGGGCGGCCTCCACCCGGGCACCGGCCTCAGCCACCTCACGGTCATCCCCCAGCCGGGCCTCCACCACCCCCAGAGAGTGGCG
>JAZGBK010000146.1:0-4197 GCA_036476365.1 Dehalococcoidia bacterium | reverse complement strand
CGCGGTGGAGTACCTCATCATTCACCCTAAGCCGCTGGCCGCAGCGTTCGGTCTTGGCATCGTTTTCCCTGCCCTGGTCCTTATAGCCACCACCGGGTTCGTGGAGGAGCTGGTGTTCCGGGGGATTATGCAGCGCGCCTTTATAGAGGGGGTGGGCAGACGGGGCATTATCTATGTATCCGTGGTCTTCGCAGTGCTCCACATCGGCTACCTGTTTGCGGCCGACGTGGCCTTCGTGTTCGTGGTAAGCTTGTTCTTTGCCTGGATGCGGGAGCGCACGGGCTCGCTGCTGGGCATATCCCTGGCGCACGGTATAACTAACGCGGTCCTCTACCTGGTAGCACCCTTCTGGGTAACTTTATTGCTGTGATGTGGGGGGTGGTCGTGGTGGCGGCTACGATGCAGCTGCTGTGTGGATGGCTACACTGGCAACCTGGGCAAACAGCAAGGGGGCAACGACCGGGCTGGCGGGACCATGAGGGCCTACCGCGGGTATTATTTTACAGTAACCGACTTGGCCAGATTGCGAGGTCTATCGGGGTTCTTGCCCCGGAGCACCGACAGGTGGTAGGCCAGTAGCCGCAAGGGCACCACGCTTACCAGAGGGTAATATACCTCCTCCACCCTGGGGATGGGCAGCCAGTGGTGAAAGACAGGGTTGTTCTGGTCGGAGACACCGATAATAAGGCCGCCGCGGCTGCGGGCCTCCATGGCGTTGCTCAGGGTCTCGCTAAAGGTATAGTCCTGGGGACATACTACCACCACCGGGGTGCCCTCCTCAATCAGGGCCAGGGTGCCGTGCTTCAGCTCCCCGGCGGGCATGCCCTCGGCATGGATGTAGGCCAGCTCCTTGACCTTCAGCGCCCCCTCCACGGCGATGGCGAAGTTTATGCCCCGGGCGATGTAATAGAAGTGCTCCCGGTGGCAGGTGGCCTTGGCCACTGCTCTAATGTTTTCCTCTGTCTCCCGGATGTTCTGCTCTATCAGGTGGGAGATTTCCGCCATATCGTGAGCGATGCCGTTGGGGCGGCCCATCATGGCCGAGGCCAGCAGGTAGAAGACCACCAGCTGGTTGACGAAGGACTTGGTGGCTGCCACGCATATCTCCGGGCCGCAGTTGAGGGGGATCACCCCATCGCTGATGCGGGCCAGGTAGGAGCCAGGGGCATTGACCAGGGACACTATCCGGGCCCCGTTGGCCTTGGCCTGTTTCACCCCCTGCACTACATCGGCCGTCTCCCCGCTCTGGGAAACGGCTATCACCACGGTATTCTTGTCTATGGAGTCGGAGAAGTAGTGGAACTCGGAGGCCATGACCACATCGCAGAACTTGCCCGCCATCCTGGAGAACAGGTAGCGGCCCACCAGGGCGGCGTAGCGGGAGGTGCCACAGGCGGTGATGACCACCTGCCGGGCGCGGAGGATGTCCATAGCCACGGAGTTCAGATATTCCGGGTCCTGGTTCAGGGCGCAGCGCATGGTCTCGGGCTGCTCCAGGATTTCCTTGAGCATGAAGAAGTCGTGTCCGTTCTTGGAGACCTCCTGGGGAGACCACCCCAACGGGCTGGGGGTGCGCTCCACCGGCTTTCCTTGCCGGTCCAGGCAGCGCACCTCCCCGTTGCCGTTGAGCATCACCACCTCGCCGTCCTCGGGGAAGAGTACCTGGTCGGTGTGCTCCAGGAAGGCCAGGGCATCGCTGGCCAGGAACAGGCTGCCATTGGCCACGCCGGCCACCAACGGGCTGTCACGGCGGGCACCCACCAGTTTGGCCGGTTCGCCGGAGAAAACAACGGCAATGGCATAGGCGCCCGTCACCTGCTGCAGGGCGAGGCGCACCGCCTCCTCCAGGGGGTGGCCCTCACCCAGGTACTCCTCAATCAGGTGGGGGATGACCTCGGTGTCCGTTTCTGATGTAAAGCGGTGCCGGGCACTGAGTTGCTGGCGCAGCTCCTGGTAGTTTTCAACTATGCCGTTGTGCACTACGGCCACCCGGCCGGTGCAGTCCAGGTGAGGGTGGGCGTTGTCCGCGGTTATGCCACCATGGGTGGCCCAGCGTACGTGGCCGACACCGGTTTCCCCGGGGAGGTCCTGGAGTTGGTGCTTGTGGTCCACGTCGGCCACCCAGCCTACGTCCTTCCTCAGCCACAGCTTTCCCCCGGAGAGGGTGGCCATACCGGCGGAATCGTAGCCCCGGTATTCCAGTCTCTGTAGCCCTTTAAGGATTATGGGCGCTGCAAGCCTGTGGCCGGTGAAGGCCACGATGCCGCACATGTTAGGGGGTCCTCCTTAAGCCGGCGATGTCGTTCATGCCCCCAAGGCCAACATCATAATTAATAATATATGATATGAATTTGTCCGTAGCAACACTTTTCAATAACACCTTGGTAACACTTTGATAACACTTTAGTAACAGTTTGGTGGCACTATGTCAATCACCCGATTGGGGGGGTTCTCGGAGTAGCCCTCACTGGCCGGTTATGGCTAACTCTGTGTGCTCACCCATGAACAGGCTTACCCCCTCCTTGGGACTGGCCCGGATGATACGGCAGTTGCGGCTAATAATGCTATTGGTGATGGGTCCTATGCCGTGGATGTGGCACCCCTCCAGCACTATGGAGTCCCGGAGCTGGGCGTCCTCTATCAGGGTGCCTGTGCCCACGCTCACATATGGGCCTATTACCGAGTTGCGGATGGTGCAGTCCCCAGCAATGGATACCGGTCCCTGGAGCTGGCTGTTCTCAATGTGTGTGTTGGGCCCTACATCCACAGTATGACACACCGAGGTGTTGCCCACCGTGCCAGCTATCTGTCCACACAGGAACTCATCCAGGGCTACCCGGTTGGCCAGGAGCAGGTCATCCCTGTTGCCGGTGTCCAGCCACCATCCCTGGAGGATATGGCTGTGCACCTGGCCACCCATGTCTATGAGGCGCTGGATGGCGTCGGTAATCTCCAGCTCCCCCCGCCGCGAGGGCTTCAGGCCGTCTATGGCCCGGTGGATGGCCGGGGAGAGGATGTAGGCCCCTACCAGGGCCAGGTTGCTCAAGGGTTTCCTGGGTTTCTCCACCAGCTTCACCACCTGGCCCTGGTCATCTAACTGGGCCACTCCGAAGGCCCGGGGGTCGGCCACCTCCTTGAGCAGGATGAGGGCATCGGGCCGTTGGGAGATGAACTCCTCCACGAACGGTGCCACCCCGCCCTGGATAAAGTTGTCCCCCAGGAAGAGGAGGAAGGGGGAGTCCCTCAGGAAGTCCCGGGCGCAGCTAACGGCGTGGGCCAAGCCCCCGGCCTGGAGCTGTAGTATGTAGTCCACCGCAATCCCCCACTGGGAGCCATTGCCCACGGCGCTGCAGATTTCATCGCCCACCCCGGGGGAGATGACGATGCCCACCTGTGTGATGCCGGCCTTGGAGATATGGTCCAGCACATAGAACAGGATGGGCCGGTTGGCAATGGGCAACAGGTGCTTGGGCAGGGTGCTGGTCACTGGACGCAGCCGGGTGCCTTTGCCCCCGCACAGCACCAGGGCCTTGATATGGGAGGAGTTACTCATAGTGGGGACCTGCCTCCAGTATAACTCTGGGGGGGGGTTGGGGTCAACGAATGCGTACCCGGAGGTAGAGGTCGCCCCTCCAGCCACCCTGCTGCCGTCCCATGCCCTGGCAGCGGATGCGAGTGGCGGTGGTGACCCCCGGCGGCACTTTGATGGCTATGCGCCGTGTGCTGCCCACCAGCCGGTAGCGCACCTCCTTCTCTACCCCCTGGGCCGCCTCCTGCGAGGTGAGGGATAGGGTACGGTACAGGTCCAGTTCTCCAGGGGCGGGGGGCGCCAGCTTCTGGGCTACGAAGCGGCCCGCACGGTAGGCCAGCCGGGCCAGCAGCCCCCGGCGACGCGGCCGGACAGCACCGGCACGGCGGAATCCCCTGCCGGTGGCAAAGGTGCTCACAAACACCGGACCGCCCCCGAACACCCGACTTATGAACTCGGGGTCGAAGCGCAGCCCCCAGCGGCCGAACTCCCGGCTTAGCTCGGCAAAGATATCCCTCATGTTGGGGGAGCTGAACAGGTCAGCCAGGCCCTCCATCTGGGGGAAGGCCAGGCCCTGGCTATCGTACTGGTGACGCTTCTGGGGGTCGCCTATCACCTCGTAGGCGCGGGTGAGCTCCTTGAAGCGGGCCTCGGCTTCCTTCTCGCTG
>JAZGBK010000145.1:0-5293 GCA_036476365.1 Dehalococcoidia bacterium | reverse complement strand
GTATTAAGTGAAAGTGCTCACAGTGTGCGTTTGCGCCGAGACTTAAGGTTTGCTAAACTGGGGCTATATGTGGGCCGCTAGCTCAACTGGCAGAGCAGCTGACTCTTAATCAGCAGGTTACAGGTTCGAGTCCTGTGCGGCCTACCATCTAACACGGAAATGAAGTCAGGTGATTTCAGTTCCCAGTTCAAGGATAGAGGGAATGCGGCACTGCTATAGGTGGCTCTCGTGGAGCCGCTGATTGAGAGGGCGGCTTCTGACCTGGTCCGGTCGGGCTATGCCATTGCGCTGACCGGGGCCGGGATTTCTACCGAGTCGGGAATACCGGATTTCCGAGGCCCCAACGGCGTATGGACCCGTAACCCGGAAGCCGAAAGAAAGGCCTATCGCTCCTATGAGGTCTTTCTGGCCGATCCACGGCGGTACTGGGAGGAGAGGCTGGGTGATTCAGGTCCTGCTACTATCATACTCCGGGAGGTTGAGAAGGCGCAGCCCAACCCCGGACACCTGGCCCTGGCCGAGATGGAGGCGCTGGGCATCCTGAAGTGCGTGATTACGCAGAATGTGGACGGCCTACACCGCAGGGCGGGGTCTGCCAACCTCCTGGAGTACCACGGCTGCTCTTTCAAGCTCCGGTGCGCCTCCTGCGGAGCCAGATTCGAGCGGGAGGAGTATGACCTGGAGGGGCTGAGGGTAAAGGGCGAGCTCCCTCCACGCTGCCGGAGGTGTGGTGGGGTGGTGAAGTCGGATACCGTTTCCTTCGGCGAGCCTATCCCCCAGGATGTGGCCCAGCAGAGCCAGGTGGAAGCCCACAGATGCGACCTGATGCTGATATGCGGCACCTCCGCCGTGGTCTATCCCTTCGCCCAGCTTCCCCACATAGCCAGGCAGCAGCAGGGTGCCACAATAGTGGAGGTAAACGCCGAGCCAACGCCCCTGACCCAGGGAGGGGTCTCCGACTATCTGATTCAGGGCAGAACGGGCGAAATCCTGCCCCGGATAGCTGAGGAGGTCAAAAGAAGGCTGCCGGGCTGATTGGCGAGGTCGTTCAGCAGCCGTTCTCCTTCCCACCCGCCCGCCCGGGAATTGTATCTGGGGGAAGACATGGTGAGGCTCGCCCTATCCTGGGGCTGTTGTGGGGGCTCTTGAGGGGGCCGTTGAGCTCAGCTTGACTGCCAGATGCGGCGGGTGTATATATGTGGCAGCAGCGACCAAAGGCAGGAATATGAACCAGGGGGAGGCGACATGCTTCACATGATTGTGGCAACCCACGGCCCGGAAACATGCCCGGGGGCCGTCCCAGCGCTCCGGGAGAAGATGGTACAGGGGATGCAGAAGATGGACCAGGTGATGGGGGCACAGGGCGTAACCGCCCAAGGGGGGTGGGTCAACATGCCGGCTCACCAGATTTTTATGCTGGTGGACGCCCCTAATGCCCATGTGGTCAACAAAGTGGTCATGGAGCTTGGACTCATGGACTGGAACACGGTGATAGTGAATGCCGTTATCCCGCTGCAGGAAGCGGTGAGCACAGCAGCGCAGCGGTAACAGATAGAACTCCAATAGGGACAGTCTCCGCACCCTCCGTCAACTTGCTAAGAGAAGGGGGCCAGCCCCCATTGCCAGGCCCCGTCCACCCCCCCCACCACAGCCCCTTTGCTGCTGAATTGATAGCCCCACCGGTAAGACCGGAGGCAGGTGGGCAGGCAGGTGATGGCAGGTAAACACTTTCTTGGTGGGGCACCCTATCTATTCCAGGCGGCGCACCCGGGATAGGGTGAGCATGGCTGCCACGGCGATGA
The DNA here is from genome assembly GCA_036476365.1 of Dehalococcoidia bacterium. Classification (GTDB taxonomy): domain Bacteria; phylum Chloroflexota; class Dehalococcoidia; order JACVQG01; family JAHKAY01; genus JASLQE01. Next base: position 3,491 of record JAZGBK010000145.1, on the reverse strand, counting down.
GGGTGCCTACTCCGGCCAGGGCGGCGGTGGCCAGGGGTGCCCCCCAGCCCTCGGCCAATGCCCCCAGCAGCAGCATGCCGAAGGCCGTGGAGCCCATGGAGAGGTCCCGCAGTGCAATCACCCGGCCCCGGAGATGGTCGGGGACGATGAGCAGCAGCAGGGTAGAGCGCAGGGCGGTGAACATGCTGTTGGTGGCCCCCACCACCAGCAGCAGGGCCAGGGACAGCCACAGCCACGGGGAGGCCGAGAACAGCACCAGGGCCAGCCCGGCAGCGATGATGGAGGCGAAGAAGAGCACACCCTTGTGGCGGTAGTCGCCCAGGGAAGCCAGATAGAGGAGGCTTATAAGGGAGCCCATGCCGATGGCGAAGTACAGCCAGCCCAGGCCGCTGGCCCCGGCGTGGAGCACATCCCGGGCGAACACCGGTAGCTGGCTGACATATACAAAGATGAACAGCATGGGGACAAAGGACATCGCGGTTATCCCCAGTACGGCCCTATCCCTGGCAACATAGCGCAGCCCCTCTATTACATTGGCCCACATGCTGGCCCCCTGGGAGTGGGCCGGTGTGGGGGGGGCCTGGAGCCGAACCAGCCACTGCACCGCCAGCAGGCAGCCCACGACGCGCACCCCCAGGATGCCGGCCACACCGTAGGCGGCGATATACAGGCCGGCGATGGGGGGCCCTATGACCCGGCTGGACATCACCGACAGACTGTCCAGGGATACCGCATTGGGGTAGTGGGCTTTGTCCACCACGCCGGCCAGGAGGGTGGCCCGGGCGGGGTGGTTGAAGGCGATGAGGACGCCGCTTAAGAAGGTGTAGGCCAGGATGTGCCACACCGCTACCATGCCGGTGAACACCAGGGTGGCCAGCGCCGCCGAAAGGGCAGATAGGCCCAGCAGGGTGGCTATGAGCAGTTTTCTGCGGTCCACCCGGTCGGCGACCGCCCCCCCGATGAAGGGGAAGACGAGCAGGGGGATGAAGCGCATGAACTCAGTGAGGCCCAACATGAAGGGGGAGCCGGTCATCTGCAGCACCAGCCACCCTACCGCAATCCGCTCCATCCACTCCCCGGTGTGCTCCGAGGCCGACCCCAGCCACAGGAGCCGGAAGTCCCGTATTTTCAGAGAGGCGAATGTCCGGTTCAGCCAGACGGCCGGTGCTGCCATGGGCTACTTCCGCCCCATGCCGTCCCGCCTTGAAAACATCATCCCTGTGGAGGCCTCAGGGGCTGATTCTCTTGAGCCCCTGGCTTTCCAGGAACGACTCCAGGGTATCCACCACCTGGGACTGGGACAGGTCCCGCCGGTCCACATAGTTGCCTTCATACACCGTGGCTGGGATGCCCCGCTCCCGCAGGGCCAGCCTCAGCTCCAGTGCTCCCGCCGTCACCCCTTCGCACCCCCGGTTGAGGTGGATGACTACCCCGTCCACCCCCCACTCCTCTACGAAGCGCAGGGTGTTGGTCAGCCTGGTCTGCGGGGTGATGATGTCCTCGTAGAAGGGGGTGTCGGCGTACCACTCTGCCAGGTAGGGGACGAGGTCGTCCCGGCCCTTGAAGCGCATACCTTGCTCCCGGGGATGGCGTCTGGACCTCAGCCTGCCGTCCTCTCCATCTTCGTATGCCCCCATCAGGGTGAAGGAGGTATGGGAGCCGATGGCGGTAGCGCCGTATTGCTCGGCCACCTTGTAGATGCCCAGCCAGTAGAAGGGGGGCTGGTTATCGTGCATCAGCCGGTAGCGCTCGGTGGGCAGGGCGGCAATGCCATCCTGCACCCGCTCCCGCACCTCATCCCGCAGGTTGCGGTAGAAGTCAACCGCCTCCGGCTTGTGGCGTATGAGGCAGGCGATGGACTCCAGGGCGTAGAGGCTGCGGTCGTCCAGGGGGGCGGGCACCGCCCGGTTGAGGCAGCACACCTCCGCCCACAGGGACTGTACCTCCAGGGAGTTGAGAGCCGCCTCAAGGCAACGGCCGTCGTCAAACTTCCGCCCCAGGACCTGCTCCCCCCAGTCAATAAAGGCGTGAAACTGGTCGGCGAGGTAGCGGATATTGTGCTGTCGCTTGGCCGGGTTGGGCGGGTAGGCCACGGGCTGCTCCAGGCAGAAGTAGGGCACGGCAAAATGCTCGGCCACCATCTGGAACCACTTGCCTTGGATGTCGCAGGCGTGGAACATGAAGCACAGGTCGGGCCGGGGGAAGGGTCCCCACGGGGTCTCCCCGGAGTACATAGCGCCCAGGTACAGGCGGGAGAGGGCACAGAAGTCCCGGGCGAAGCCCCGGGCCTCAAAGGCCTCATTATATCTCTGGGCTACCTCCTGGTCCAGGGAGACGGTGTTGGAGAAGTGCTCGTTGAGGCACTCAAAGTCCCCGAAGCCGGCCATCAGCTCGTAGGGGACCCGCATCCCCGCCGAGATAAGCAGCTTGCCGTCCTCCCGGGCCCGCATCAGGTCGTGGTAGAAGCGTTCCCTGAGCTCCCGGGCCCGGTGGCGGCTCTCCAGGGGCCTGGTCTTGAACTTGAGGTCGCCTGTCAACCTGTCACCCCCTGCTCTGTAGTCGCCTTCACCGCACCAGGTCCAGGGTGAGCATCTCCAGGAAGGCTTCCAGGCGGGTACGGAACTGCCCCGCGGGGATGGTGAGGTCAAACTCCAGGAACAAACAGGGGATGCCCATGCCCTCAAGGTACGCCTTTGTCACCGGGATGTCGTATTCGTGGGGGTCGCAGAACTTCTGCTGCACCTGGATGGCTGCCTGCACCGAGTAGTCCTGCACCAGGCCCCGGACAATGGGTAGCCGCCTCCTCTCCACCCAGTCCTTCTGGGGGCAGGGGGACTTCTCCAGGTAGCGGCGGGCCAGAGCGTGCAGGGGGTCGGCACCATCCGGCACCTGGTTCCAGAAATAGCGGGTGCCTATGCAGTGGTCGTCCACCACCACATTGGCCCCCAGGTCTTCGGTAAGGCGGAGGAAGTCCACATCATCGTTCTCCCCTCCCGAGAGGAACAGGCGGACAGCGGGTGCCGGGGGGTCGGGGCGGTGGGGCAGCTCAGATAGCAGCTCACGCAGCAGGCGGCTGTGCTCCTCTTTGTCCATAAGCTGGCTGGCCAGCACCACCTCCAGGGCTTCCGAACCCCGGAGGAGGGGTGGCTCCTGCCGCCGCAGGGAGTACAGCTCCCAGAGCAGGCGGCGGTTGAGGTTGCAGGTCTGGATGGCCACCTCCAGGGCTTCGGCGGAGATGGGCCTCCCCGTCCACGCCTCCAGGGAAGCCTGGAAGTCGGCCATCTCCTGGGCCAGGCGGGGCAGGGCGGCGGGGCTCTGCACCGAGGCGGGCATGTACAGGAAGTAAGTATAGTCCAGGGGGATGTGCCTTTCCCAGCTGCCGAAGGCCTGGGCTATGTGGACACAGGAGTGGGCATAGACGAGGCCGTCAAGGTAATCATACTTGCCCAGGAGCCCTTGGGCGAGCACATCCCGGCAGTAGGGGCAGTAGC
>JAZGBK010000144.1:0-2735 GCA_036476365.1 Dehalococcoidia bacterium | reverse complement strand
CATAGCGGTGTGGTTTTCACCTATGGCCGAGAAGGCCCCCTTCTGCTCTGCGTTAAGGAACTCATCCACAACATCGGCCTTGCCGAAATGCTTCATGGCTATCTCACCCCGGCTCTTGACATCCATGGTGAGCATCCCTTTAAGATGGTCGGCTCCGCGCGCCGAGACGGCCATGTTAACTATCCAGCCGGGGCGGTGCCTCAGCTCCTCGGTGAAGGCCGCCCCACCCTTCCCATAGTTGGCGTAGCGCACTACGGGGACGCCCTTTTGCTCCTCCAGGAGCTGGGCCCCTGTGAGAAGCCCGTCCTTGAAGAGCTCCCCCAGCCGGTCATTCTTCTCCCCCAGGGAACGGATAATCCGCTCCACCGCCGAGTAATCCCCCCAGTGGAGAGGGACCGGCTGGCCCCACCACTGCTCGGTATCGGCCTCGGTGACTATGCCCCTTTGCCCCAGCTCCAGAAGGAGGCCGCAGATAGCCCCCACCTCTACCAGGTCCATACTATACTCGTTGCACAGCCCGGTGAGGTAAGCTACCGCAGCCAAATCGGGGATGTCGCTCACGATGCCGAAGCTGGCTATGCCCAGGTATTCCGGCCTTCTGCCCACCTCGCCGGCATGCTGCTGGGCATAGGGGGTCTCCTTGCCCTTTAGCTTGTACCAGTCGCTACAGCCGGTGGCGCAGCCCGGGCTACAGCTGAGGTAGCCGCGCCCCATGTTCGCTTTCCACCAGCGATGGCTGAGCTGCTGGTACTTTTCGTCGGGGAGGCGGGGTTCCTGCTGGTTGCGGAAGGCATTCACGAATGTGCGCTGGTAGTGCCCGGTAATAATCATGGTGCCGAAGATCTTCCAGCCGTCCCTGGTCCGCGGCATGGCGTCAAAGCCGGCATTGAGCTCATCCATCGATTTGAAGAAAGCCGCCGGGTCGTGAATGCCCACCCCCCGGGTGCCCAGAACGGCGATGCCCTTGAGGTTCTTGGAGCCCATGACGCAGCCGCCGCCCATCCTCCCTGCCGAGCGGTGACGGCTGACGCTGATGGAGCTGTAAGCTATCTGGTTTTCCCCCGCCCTGCCGATGAGAGCGGTCTCCGCACCCCCTCCCACCTCAGCCCTGATACGGTCATCGGTCTCCAGCACATTAAGTCCCCACAGGTGCCCGGCGTCCCTTATCTCCACCTTATCGTCCTGAATCCAGAGGTAAACGGGGCCCTTGGCCCTGCCGGTAATCACCACATGGTCATAGCCGGCCCAGCGCAGGTGGGAGCTGAAGTGCCCACCGCTGACACTGTCCCCGAACATGTTGGTAAGGGGAGACTTGAAGGTCCACTTCATCTTGCTGCCCGCCCCGTAAGGGGTAGCGCCCAGGGGGCCCAGCCCGGTGATGAGCACATTGCCCTCGTCCCGGGGGTCTATGTTAGGGTCCACCTTCTGGAAGTGCTCCCACAGCAGATAGGAGTTTATGCCCTCTCCCCCCAGGAAGCGCCGCCGCAGGGAGGAGTCCACCGCCCGCTGGCTTACTTTTCCCTTGGTCAGGTCCACATAAAGGATATTTCCATACCCAGGCATAGTTACTTCACCCTCTGTCTAACTGATGGGGCTCCACGTACCGCAGACATGACCGGCGGGAAGGGGTAGCCGGTTGCTGGCCATCCACTGGTTTGGAGGGGCAGTAGCGGACACAAACGGGGTCACCGCCGCACAGGTCGCACTTGAGCATCTCCCTGTCCGGGCCCACCCAGATTGTCTGGAAAGGACAGGCCTCGGCACAGGCCAGGCAGCCGATGCAGTGCTCCTGGTGAATGGCTACCGCTCCCGTGGTGCTATCACGGGTCATGGCCTGGGGAACGGGGCAGGCCTCCTGGCACAGCGGCCTGGTGCAGTGCCGGCAGTAGCGGGGCCGGGCCCCACTATCCTTGTCCCGGAGGACCCTTATCCTTCCCAGATAGGGATTAACCTGTCCCGTCTTGGTCAGGGCACATGCCATCTCGCAGATGCGGCAGCCATCGCATAGCTCCGGGACCGCCACGAAGACCTTAGTCATCGGCACCCCCGGCGATAGCTACCAGGAAGGCCACCTCGTCGCTATCCTGTAGGGGGCTGTCAGGGGCAACGCGCCTCCCATTGTTGAGGACGCTTACCCCGGACTGCACCTCCCCACTCTGCGGGTCAAGCACCGCCTCCCGGAACTGCTCCCCGTACTCCCGGGACAGCATCTCCATCAGATGGGAGAAGTCCGGAACCCTCAGCTCCACCCACTCCCGTTCCCTGCCGGTGAGGCGAGAGAACACACCATCATAAAACACATTAACTCTGGCCATAGCATGATTCTATAGACCCGCCCTCTCGCCTGTCAACCTTACTTCTGCCTGGCTTCCCATCGTCTGGGCCAATAAGAGCCCAAGCCGTATCCTATTTATGCTCAATAGGCACAAACAGCTCAGGCTCCCAGGAAACCCCTTACCCCGATGGGGGAATACCAGGTTCAGCGAGTCAGGGCGGTAATCAGCCCTTGCCGATGCGGAACACCTTGGTACCACAGGCAGGACACACACCCTGCGTGGCTGGGCGCTTGTTCTTCATCACTATGGCCCTGGGGTCCTTGATCTCCCTCTTGGTCCTACACTTCATGCAGTATGCTTGCATTTCCAACCTCCCTAAAATCTTTACCGCCTAGACCGAGTTAGACACTAAAGTATCAGAAAGAAAGCCATCCGTCAATATGGCATCCAGGCCCGAAA
>JAZGBK010000143.1:0-3025 GCA_036476365.1 Dehalococcoidia bacterium | reverse complement strand
GGCCCCGGTGACCCCCCGGCCCCGGGCCAGGGGGCTGCTCGGCCGGCTGGCCTCTGTGCGCCGGGCCGTCCCCCTGGGCGGCCAGCTAGGGCTCGCGGCGACCCCCACCCCGGCCACCAGGGCGGCGTAGAGGCTGATGGTTATGGTGAGCCCCAAGCCGAAGAGCAGGGCGGTGAGCAGCCCCCGGCCGGGGCTCCCCTGGAGGCTCAGGGGCACTACTATGAACACCAGGGGTAGGGTGCAAGGGAGGATAATCATACTCAGCCCGGCGGCGTAGGCCAGTGCGGCGGAGACGGCCAGGGTGGGGGTAGCCGCCAGCCATAGCAGCCCGCCCAGGGTGACGGACAGGAGCACAGATGCCAGCAGGACTAGCAGGCCCCTGGCCCGTGGCATGGGGGTCACCGGGGCCTCCAGGCAACCTTAGCCGGGTGCCGGCAGCCAAAGCCGCACATTATAGGTTGAAGGGCTGCGAAACCCTCAGTCCTCGCCGCCCTCCTTAGCCTTGCCCTGCCCGGCGGGGGCCTCTTCAGCCGGGGCCGCCTCAGCGGCTACAGCCCCCTCCTCTACCACTTCTTCCACTACCACTCTGGGGGCCTCCACCCGGACTACGATGTCCTCGGGCTCGTGCTGTACGGAGATGTCGGGGCCAAAACTGATGTCTCTTACCAGGACGGCCTGTCCCGGCTCCGCCAGGTGGCTGATGTCCACCTCCACCGCGGGGGGTATGTTGCCGGGGAGGCACTTTATGGAGAGCTGGTGCAGCATCTGCTCTACGATGAGGCGCTTGGCGCCGGGCTCGCCCACTACGGTCACCGACAGGTCCACGGTTATCTCCTCCGTCATGCGCACCTGCAGGAAGTCCACATGGAGGAGCCTATCGTTAGTAGGGTCCCGCTGCACCTCCCGTACCAGCACCTTTACCGAGCTGCGGGCCTTATCCACGGTGAAGTCCACCAGGTGGCTGGTGCCGGCCTGGGACAGCAGCTTCTCCAGGATGGTGGTATCCACCTGAAGCGCCCTGGAGGAGGTGCCGTGGCCGTAAAGGTGCGCCGGGGTGACGCCCTGTGCCCGTAGCTGCTTCACCTGTTTACCCAGTATCTCTCTACTGGTAGCCTTTACCTTCAACTCTTCTTCCATTTCACTCCTTTATCCCGGCCGCACTTGGCCGGAGCCGTAAACTATCCACTTGTAGGTAGTGAGCTCCCTGAGCCCCATAGGCCCCCGGGCGTGGAGCTTGCCGGTGGATATGCCCACCTCCGCCCCCAGGCCGAACTGGCCACCATCGGTGAAACGGGTGGAGGCATTAACAAAGACGCAGGCAGCATCCACCTCCCGCAGGAAACGGGTGGCGGCGGAGTAGTCCTCGGTGACGATGGCCTCCGAGTGCCCCGAGCCATGCTGCCGGATGTGCTCCAGGGCATCCTCCAGGGAGTCCACCACCTTGATGGCGGCCACCAGGGACAGGAACTCCTGGCCCCAGTCCTCAGGGGTGGCCGGGGCCAGCTTGCGGTACAGGGGGCGCAGCACCGCCAAGGCCCGCTCATCGGCGTGGAGCTCCACCCCGGCCGATTCCATCTCCGGGGCCAGGGCAGTGAGGAAGAGACGGGCGGCATCCCGGTGTACCAGCACCGTATCCAGGGCGTTGCACACCGTGGGCCGCTGCACCTTGGCGTTGTACACTATTTTGACCGCCATTTCCAGGTCGGCACTGCTGTCCACGAAAGTGTGGCACACGCCGATGCCTCCAGCTACCACCGGCATGGCCGCTTCCTCCAGCACCCGGCGGATGAGTCCGGCACCACCCCGGGGTATGAACAGGTCTATGTACTGGCGCATCTTGAGCATATGGCCCACCAGCTCCCGGTCGGGGTTGTCCACGAACTGGACGGCCCCCTCCGGCAACCCCACCTCCCGGCAGGCCCTGGCGACTATCGCCACCAGGGCGGCGTTGGAATGCACGGCCTCGCTGCCGCCCCGGAGGATAACGGCGTTGCCGGACTTGAGGCACAGGGAGGAGATGTCTATGGTCACATTGGGCCGGCTCTCGTATATGGTGCCGATAACACCGATGGGCACCCGCTGGCGGCCCAGCAGCAGGCCGTTGGGCATGGTGCGCATGTCAAACACCTCGCCCACCGGGTCGGGCAGGGAGGCCACAGCGCGTACATCGGCGGCCATCCCCTCCAGGCGCTGAGGGTTCAGCAGCAGCCTGTCCAGCATGGCCTCCCCCATCCCCGAGGCGCGGGCCGCCTCCATGTCCCGGCGGTTGGCCTCCACAATCTCCTCTATGCGCTTCACCAGGCCGTCAGCGATAAGGTTCAGGGCCTGGTTCTTGGCCTCGGTAGAGGCAAAGGCCATGTAGCGGGAGGCCTCCTTGGCCGCCCGGCCCTGGGCCTCCAGTTGGGACATCGCTGAAGAAGCCGCCTTGGCCATACCTCCTCCTACAGAAGCACCATGTTATTGCGGTGCACCACTTCAGCGCCGTACTCGTAGCCCAGGGTGGCGGCTATCTTCTCGGAGTGGACGCCCTGGATACGGGACATGTCCTGAGAATCGTAGTTGGCGATGCCGCAAGCGATACGCTTCCCCTTGCCATCCTTGATGCACACCACCTCGCCGCGCTGAAAGCTGCCCTCCACCCCCTTCACCCCCACCGGCAGCAGACTCTTGTTATCCCGGGCCAGGACCCGGGCGGCCCCCTCGTCCACCTGCAGGGTGCCCTTGATGCGGCTGGCCAGCAGCCAGCGGCGGCGGCCCTCCATGTGAGTGGCAGTGGGTACGAAGCGGGTGCCAATGGCCTCACCCGCCACCAGCCTGGGGAGCACCTGGGGCTCCCGGCCATCGGCGAGGACTACAGCAATACCGGCGGCGGTGGCCAGCCGGGCGGCCTGCACCTTGGTGGCCATGCCCCCTATGCCGGTCTTCCCCGCCGAGCCCTGGGCCAGGGCCTCAATCTCTTCGTCTATATGCTCCACGGTAGTAATGAGACAGGCATCGGGGTGCAGGTGGGGGTCGGCGGTGCACA
>JAZGBK010000142.1:0-2020 GCA_036476365.1 Dehalococcoidia bacterium | reverse complement strand
CCCGCCACCATGATGGGCGTGGCCTGAAAACTGGTCTTCTGCCGTCCGTCTGACCCATCGGAGAAATCGCCAGTATGGTACTCCCAGGCAATCTCCAGATGGGACACGTTATCCCGATTGATCTGGGCCAGCGGTGAGTAACGCGACCCTCCGGTGTCCCGTCCGTACACCGGCCAGTCTGCAACAGGACCGCCAGCGGGAATCAGGATGTCTCCGCCCACGTTGTTCAACGCAAAGCGAACGCCCACAAAGCCCAGGACCACCAGAGCTATCCACAGTCCAGCCACCAAAATTCTCCGTCGCCGCAGCAACATGACGAGCCCTATTACGCCAACCACTACCGTGATCAGGGCTGGCCACGTTAATAGCCACAGCCCCAGCAAGACATTCCAGGCAATGAGCTCTATCGCTACCTGCAGCAACAGCAGTATAACGATGAATGCCAAGACCAGCGCACCGACGATCGTGCGCCGTGAACCGGAATTTCCCATTTCAATTTGCGGTGAGGCCATTCTCATCCATCTTGGGTTTTGTCATAGCATGAATGGTATGGCCGTTGCACGGCACTGTCAAGCCTGCTCCGAGCGTCGCCGCCAACCCGCGGCATCCAAGCCGTGCGCGGCATCACTCGAAGTCCTGGTCCCGTGGAACTCCAGCCTCAGCCGCCTATCGAATTGAAGCTTCAGTGCCTCCCGGGTATTTGCACCCATCAGGTTCCGCCAGCCAGCCCCTTGCTCCGAAGCTGAACATGGGGGCTTTTGAACCTATTCTGCCGTGGGAACCTGCCTATGTGTGCGGTGTAATATGGGAAATGTGGTGTAAGTGCTTGTACACCTGCCGGGCCTTGGCCTGTAGGGAATATTGGCCTCCAACAGGTACGGGCGGACCCCCAGATGTAGTTCTCCCCCTTCGTTTCTCCCCCGGCGGGGAATCTGGTATAATCTTTAGCCTTACCCACGGGTCAGGCTTGCTCTGAGGGGAGAACGACGGCCGCCGGAAGCGGCTTGGAAAGGGGTCCAAACCATGGCAGCACTGGACAGGTTCCGCAGCATAGTAGAGCACCGCCACCGGTACGCCATGGAGTGGAAGGCCCGCACCGGCCGCAAGGTGATGGGCTACCTGTGCACCTACCTGCCCGACGAGCTAATCTACGCCACCGGCAACCTGCCGGTGCGCATCCTGGGCAGCCACGAGCCCCAGGATGTCAGCGAGCGCCATATCTACAGCAAATGGTGCCCGTGCTCCCGCGACTTCCTGGCGCAGGGGCTGCTGGGCCGCTACGACTACCTGGACGGCATCCTCCAGGGCCACTGCTGCATCCACATGAAGCAGACCTATGTGGCCTGGTGCCGCCACCTCAACCCCGGCTACTGCTACGACCTGTATGTGCCCCCCTATCTCGAGAGCCCCCTGGCCCGCACTAACCTGGCCCGGGGCCTGGAGGAGCTGCGCCGCTCCCTGGAGGAGGAGACGGGCACCCCCCTCACCCCGGAGGCTGTCCGCAGCGCCCTGGAGGTGTACGACACCAACCGCCGCCTGCTCCGGGCCATCTACGACCTCAGGAAGCAGGACAACCCCCCCATCACCGGCACCGAGGCCATGGAGGTGGTGCTGGCCACCATGCTGATGGACAAGAAAGAGGCCAACACCTATCTGGAGGAGCTGCTGCAAGAGCTTAAAACCAGGCCGCAGGCGGACGGCAACGGCCACCTGCGCCTCATGTTCATCGGCAGCGGCAACGATGACCTGGACTTCCTGCGCTTGCTGGACTCCCTGGGCCTGAGTGTGGTGGTGGATGAGCACTGCATCGGCCTCCGCTATTTCTGGAGCATCACCCCCGGCGGGGCCGACCCCATAGCCGCCATCGCCGACCGCCTTATCGCCAAGCCCCCCTGCCCCAACAAGGATGTGATGGAGAAACGGCGCATGGCCTTCCTGAAGGAGATAGCCCGGGACTTCCGGGTGGGGGGTGTCATCGTCATGCAGCAGAAGTTCTGCGACCCCCACCAGTGGGACGCCC
>JAZGBK010000141.1:0-2225 GCA_036476365.1 Dehalococcoidia bacterium | reverse complement strand
TGCACCTCCCACCCCTTCTCCCCTAGGGTAATGGCCCCGCTTTCGGTGAGGTAGCGCACCACCTCCTCCACAAAGAAGGGGTTGCCCTCCGTCTTCTTGTACACCACCTCTGCCAGCCCGGCGGAAGACTCCTCGCCCAGGGTGCGGGCCACCATCTGTGACACTTCCCCCTCGCTTAGGCGCTTCAGGGGCAGGGGATGGAACAGCCGCTCCCGGTTCAGCGCCAGGACGGCCCTGGACAGGGTGGGCTTCTCCTTGAGCTCGGCGTCCTGGTAGGCCCCCAGGAGCAGGAGGCGCTCCGGGGCCACGCTTTGCGCCACATGATGCAGGGTGTCCAGGGAGGGTGCCCACTGCAGGTCGTCCAGGAAGAGGACCACTGGCTGCTCCCGGGCAGTCCCGGCCAAGAACCCTGTCAGGGCATCAAGAAGCCGGACTCGCTCCTCCTCGGGGCCACTGGGGGGTGGAGAGGGCACGCCCTCCAGTCGGTCGGCCACCTCCGGCACCAGCCTGGCCAGCTCCGCCCCGTGGGGCGCAAGCACTTTCGCCACCATGGCCGGGGGGGCGGTGCGCAGGAAGGCACGCACGGCCTCCGCCCAGGGCTGGGCGGGGGTGCTCCCTTCCCTGGCATAGTGCCCCTCCAGCCACAGGAAGCCCCGCCCTCGCGAGTAGGACCGCGTCTCCCAGGCCAGCCGGGTCTTGCCGATACCCGCCTCCCCCGTCAGGAACACCAGGCTGCCTTCTCCCCGCAGGGCGGCGTCCACCTGACCCCGCAGGAACGATAGCTCCCGCTCTCGCCCCACCAGGGGCTGGGCGAAACGGGGCTCCGGCGTGGGGGGATGGGCGGCAGCGGCCTGGGGCTCCCCGGAGACACCTGCTGGGGGAGGAGCCTCCTGGAGCTGGCGCTCCACATCTTCCAGGGCCTGCAGCACTTCGGTGGCGGAGGCGGGCCGTTGCTCCGGGTCTTTGCTCAGCAGCCTCAGCACCAGGGCCTCCAGCCCGTCGGGGATGTCGGGCGCGAAGCGGCGGGGCGGCAGGGGCAGGTCGTTGACATGGGAGAAGATGACCCGCACCGGGTCATCCCCGGGGAAGGGCACCCGCCCCGTCACCATCTCGTAGAGGGTGGCCCCCAGCATGTACAGGTCGGAGCGGGCATCGGCCTGCCGCCCCAGGGCCACTTCAGGGGGCATATACGCTACGGTGCCTACCATCATCCCCGCCTGCGTTATCCTGGGGCCGCCACCCAGGTAGGCCAGCCCGAAGTCACCCAGCTTGGCCACCCCCTTCTCAGTAAGCCAGATGTTGCCCGGCTTCACGTCCCGGTGGAGGATGCCGTGCTCATGGGCATGCTCCAGGGCCCGGGACACCTCCTTGCCGATGCGCACGGCGGTGGCAGCGTCCAGGCGCTTGCCGGGGGAAGAGGCGATGAGGTGCTCCACATCGCCCCCCTCCATAAGCTCCAGCAGCAGGTAGTGCTGGCCGTTTTCCTGGCCCATGTCGTGGATGGTGACCACGTTGGGGTGCGTCAGGCGGGCCATGGCCTGCACCTCCCGCTGAAGGCGCAGCAAGCCCTCGGGGTCAAGGGTCTCTCCTTTGATGAGCTTGATGGCCACCTTGCGGTCCAGCACGGTGTCCTGGCACAGGAATACGATGCCCTTGCCGCCCTCGCCCAGCTTCTCCAGGACCTGGCAGCGGCCCCCCTGGAAGGATTCAACCACCGCTCACCTTCCACCCGCTTGGCATAGAAGCAATGATACTCCTCGCCAATTGGGAATGCTACCGGACAAGACCTTGATGCCCTGGCCCGGGTTGGATAGTAAGCCCCGTCGGAGTAGGACAGATCGTCGGCAACATCGAGGAGTAAACAGAACACGGTCTGGTGACCCGGTGGGGCACCCCGGAAGGGTTTAATCAATGACAGTTATCCGCTCAGATATGAACTTACTCCGTTGACTGCTCGCCACCGGGAGGAGACCCAACCGCTTGGGCCTCACTCAGTTTGGGAACGGGCTTAACAATGTGGACAAGTGTAGAGCCACCTCACGCAGTTCATGGGCCACATGTTCTTCGTGGGACAGTGAGAGAGTGTGGACTGGTTGCGGGAATCCAAAGGTGTTTGACACCTAGGGGACATAGTGGCATAATCGCCACCAATAAACGGCAAGGGGCGGGTTTGCCCTCTGCAAAAGGCGACTAGTGAATTCAGGCTTATCAGGCGGAAAATGGGA
>JAZGBK010000140.1:0-2768 GCA_036476365.1 Dehalococcoidia bacterium | reverse complement strand
GTGATGGAGGAAGCGGGAATCTGCATTAAGAACATCCGCTACCACTCTTCTCAACCCTGGCCTTTTCCTCACTCCCTCATGATCGGTTGCCATGCGGATGCGGTCACGACGAACATTTTCATCGATGAGGAAGAAATGGCCGACGTCCGTTGGTTTGAACGGGATGAGGTACTGTTAGCACTGGAAGGAAAGAGTGAAACTCTATCCATCCCGGGGCCCATCGCCATCGCTTATCACCTTATCAAAGTCTGGGCAACTCACGATATATGACCTGTCCTCCCCAAAGCGATTCAGCGTAACGTTATGCCGGGGAATCGTAGTCCTCAAACCATAACTGGGCTATGCTAAAATAAGCCGAATCCACGGCGAGCGGATTTCCAGACCTGAAAAAAGGAGGAAGCATGTGGAACCAGTTCAGGACAGACGCTTACGAGGGGATGCTGGCCGAGACCATAACAATGGGTGGACATAACGGCGACCTCATCAACGCCTACCTTGCGCGGCCTCTGGGCCCCGGCCCTTTTCCAGGAATTGTGCTGGTCCACCATCTGCCCGGATGGGACGAGTTGTTCCGGGAGATGGCTCGCCGATTCGCTCAACATGGTTATGTGGCCTTATGTCCGAACCTGTATTACAGTTTCGGCCACGGGAGTCCTGAGGAAGTGGCAGCACGGGCGCGTGCTGAGGGGGTGTCCGATGATGGCGTGGTAGGCGACTGTGAGGCCGCCATGCGCCACCTGCGGTCGCTGCCCTACTGCAACGGTAAGGTCGGCCTTATTGGCACATGCTCGGGTGGTCGCCAGGCCTTTCTGGTGGCTTGCCGGGTTAGAGGGTTCGATGCTGCAGTGGACTGCTGGGGAGGCCGGGTGGTCATGTCCCAGGAGGAGTTGACGCCGCAGCAGCCGGTGTCTCCCATTGACTACACTAGAGACCTATCCTGTCCCCTGCTGGGTCTGTTTGGGAACGAGGACCAGAGCCCGTCGCCAGAGCAGGTGAACCAGCACGAGCAGGAGCTAAAAAGGCACGGCAAGACGTACGAGTTCCACAGGTACGATGGGGCAGGCCACGGCTTCTTCTACTATGACCGGTTGAACTATCGGCCACAGCAGGCCATGGACGGCTGGCAGAAGGTGTTCGCCTTCTTCGGTCAGCACTTGCAGAGCTAAGAACACTGGCGGGAGACGAGATGTGGAAAGGGGCGGCAGACGCCGTTGCCAACAAGAACTATTCAAACTGAAATGGCCTGGGCCGGTCGGTTGCTCGCAGACTTATTGTGTCCTGGACATAAGCTGAGAGGAGGTATCATATGACATCGCTGAAATTCCTTCTGGACAGTATGTGTGCCAATTTCACCGAGGCTTGCATGCATGATTTGGTGAGGATAATGGTTGACGAGAATGTTTGCAGTGTTGACGACATAGCGTCTCGAGTTGCAGCCAAGGACCCCTCTCTCGACATCAAGAGCGCTCAGACACTCGCGGAGGGAGCTATTGAAGCCCTGGCTCAGACCGGCCAGGTGGCGATTCGGGACGGTTTCGTGTGTCCAGTAGATTGAGACTCCTAAGGGAATCTTTGAGCAATCCGGGACTCCCCATACCAACTCGAAATGCGGTAGACCAGCATCTTCCCAGAATTCCCCCCAGAATTCCCCAAGGTGACGTACCCTCCAGTACCAATAGGGGTGTGCCAAATGAGGTTATGGCCTCCTGCTACGGTGAAGCCGACATCTCAAGGTAAATTCAGGCCCATAAGTCTCGGCCTGGCATGGGCCCATCTCGCTACCATGCCTTGCGGGTTATCCAGACTCCTACTACCAAGGCCCAGAGGGTGACCAACCCGGCAAGGAAGGCAACGATACCCGTCTTAAGCAGCGATGATTGTGCGGGAACTGGGCGGCTTGACAGTCGGAGTCACGAGAGTTTACACTCGCTCCAATGACGGAAAACGGCGGCTGCCACGGCTCTGTGTTCCAAAGTGTGGCTTTCCCTGGAGAGCCATAGATGCAGGTTAGAGATACCATCGGACCGCTCCAGGGGACGGGATAGCATGCTTACCGCCGGTTTAGATGTGGGTTCAGCCAGGACAAAGGTGGTGGTGTGGAAAGACGGGGGTGTGCTGGGCAGGGCGGTGGTGGTGCAGGGTGCGGAGTCTGTGCCGGCAACGGTGGCCAAGGCTTTGGGCGAGGGCGCAGCCGCCGCCGGGGTAGCCGTAGCGGACCTGGAACGCATTGCCGCCACCGGGGTGGGCCGGGAGGAATGCGACCCGGACTGGACCAAGCTGGTAGATGGGATGTGCCTAGCCCGGGCGGCTGGCCGGACGCTGCCTTCTGCCCGGGTGGTGCTGGACGTGGGGGCCCAGAAAGTGCTGGCGGTGAGGTGCGTGGATGGCAAGGCGCTCAAATTCTCCAGGAACGAGCAATGCGCCGGGGGAACCGGGCGCTTCTTGGAGATGGCGGGGGGGATATTGGGGCTCAGCCTCTCCGAAATGGATGAGGTCGCCACCCGGTCCACCAGCCCCACCGAGCTACAAAACGTCTGCTCGGTGTTCGCCGAGTCAGAGCTGCTCTCCCAAATCCATGTCACCAAAGCCCCGGTGCCAGACCTGGCGGCCGGTGTGCTTCAAGCCCTGGCCAACCGCCTCTTTCCTCTGGTGGCTAAGGTGGGCCTGCAGCCTGAGGTCCTGCTCGGCGGGGGTGTTTCCCAGAGCAAGGCTCTACGCCGGCACCTGGACGAGCTGCTGGGATTCCCCTCACAGCTACCGGAGGATGC
>JAZGBK010000014.1:0-3853 GCA_036476365.1 Dehalococcoidia bacterium | reverse complement strand
ACCTCCTTGTGGTTATCCTTCCAGTACTGGAAGGACCGGCCCGGCATCTCAGGTATAAACGGCCACCAGCACGGCATCGCCGGGGTTGGCGGGGTCAAAGAAGCCCACGGCGCAGCCCCGCCCGGTCACCATCTCGGCGGTGGGGATGTTGCGGGCCACGGTCACCTGCCCCAGCCACACCGAGAGGCTGCCCGCTATCTGGACGGTGGCTGTGTAGGTGGGCTGGTCAAAGCTCTGCACGGTGCCCCGCTTCAGCTCCATAGCATCCTCCTATACGCCGCTCAGCCGTAGGCGGTGCTGGTAGAGGCCGCGTCCCGGCTCGTAGAGCAGGGCCAGCCCCATCACCCGCCGCCGGGCGGCGGAGAGGCCGCAGGCGGGGTCGGTTATCTCCACCACATCGTACATCTCCTGGCCGCAGTTGGGGGGCACCACCACCTCCCCGCTGTAGCCCTCCCGGGCGGCCCGGCTGCTCCCTGCGTCGGCCCGCTCCCGGGCGTCGGCGGCGGTGGTGAGGTTAAGGTCATGCACTTGGCGCAGCCGGTCCAACACCTCCGACACCTCCCCCCAGGAGAAGGACTCCGCCGTAACATCCAGGCCGTAGGCCTGGACCCGGTTGATGCCGGGGGCGGTGCGGGAATAGACGGCGGAGAGGATGACATGGTCGGTGCCATAGCTATAGGCGGTGGCCTCGGCGAGGTCGGGGTACTTGCTACAGGCCGTCTCCTCCCGGAAGAAAAGGAGGTCCGCCACCATATCCAGCAGCCGCTCTATCCCGTCCTCGCCCCGGCCCCCGGGGTGCAGGGCGAAGGCGGGCTGGTGGGTGGAGAAGAAGCTGCTGCTGCTCAGCACCTGTAGCGGCAGACCGCAGCGGGCCAGCAGGAAGGCCACCAGCTCCTGCACGCTCTGCTGGGCAGCCTGCCAGGCGAACTGGCGGCGGGTGTGCCAGGCGGCGGTCTGGCCTCGCCCATCCGCCCCTGCTATCACCAGAACGTTGCGGCCCCCCTGGCGGTGGTAGTCCCAGCCCTCAATCCAGTAAACATAGCCGGGAGCGGCCTCGGGGCCGGCGGTGGTGTGGTAGCCGGGGCTCACCCGCAGCCGGGAGCCCAGCCTGAGGGCACTCAACCCCCCGGAGCCGGGCGCGTTGTACTTGCCGGAGCTGTTGTCCAGCTCCATCCGCACCCGGCCCCCGGAGGGTGAGGCGGTGGCCAGCAGCCCCAGCACATCGTCGGTGAGGTCGGCGGTGGCCGTGGACAGTTGGCCCTGCCACACCCCGAAAGGGGTGGAGAGCCAGACGGTGCTCCCCTGGTAGGCCATCGCCACCCCGTAGTCCGAGGTGAGGTCAAAGGGCACCGGCTCTCGCCACAGCCCCTGGGAGAAGCCCTGGCCGGGCAGGGTGTGCGCCCAGTAGGGCCGCTGGTAGGCCTCCTGGCCAGTGTGTTTCTCCACGAAGAAGGCCCGGAAGACATCGGGCTGGATGAGCGCCGGGCAGCGCAACTGCACGCTGGCGGTGGCGCTGGCCTCTGTCATGTCCACCAGGGAGGACCAGGTGCCGGCGGGCTGCTCGGCACCGTCGCCGTAGATGCAGCCCCACACCTTGTAGCTGTTCCAGGAGTCCTGGCCGCACACCACCAGCTTCCAGTCCCCGGAGTAGCAGGTGGCCAGTCCGGAATGGGAGTTGGCCGAGTTGGGCCACTGGGACCACCCCGACCACCCACCGGAGGTGCGGGTCTTGACATAAACTTTATGGGCCACCGTGGCGAACAGGGCCAGGTCGCCATCGGGGCGGTGGGCGGCCGCCAGCCACACCACATCCGTGCCCGGCATGGGGGAGGCCAGGGTGTTGGGCCCCACCCAGTTCTGGCCGTAGTCCGTGCTGCGGTAGTAGAAGACGGAATCGGGGTTGCTGCCGGGGACGAAGAACAGCAGTACCTCGGCCCCCTGGGCGCTGAGGGCCACCCCTCCCGGGACGGCGGTGGACAGCAGGGTCCATGAGCTGAAGTCGCTGCCCGGCCCAGGGCTGGTCACCCGCTGATAGTAGAGGCCGCTGCTGGGGGGCTCCACCCTGACCCGTATCAGGGAGCCGTCACCGGCCAGGGTCAGGGCGTGGTGGTAATCGGCCTCGCTGCTGGTGTAGAGGCGCTGCCAGTCTATGCGGCTGACCACCCCCACCCCGTCCTCCACCACCACCTTTATATAGGGGCGGCGGGAGGCCTCCTTCTGGGCGGCCAGCAGGGTGGGGGACAGGTCTCGCATTCAGGGGCCCCAGTCGGTACTCTGGGAGGACTTGGGCTGGTAGGGCCGGTAGAGCCGGCGCACCCGCACCGTGTTGCGGCGGGAGTGACGGGCCAGCCCCTGGTGGAAGGCGGCCAGCCTCTCCTGGGCCCAGGTAAGGTAGCCCCGCCACACCGCCTCCCCACCCGTGTTCACCCGGTTGATGGCGTAGTTGGCCCATTCCAGGGCGGCGTAGCCGGCGGCCCCGGCGGCCACCAGCTCCTCCAGGGGGGGTGGCAGGGTGGAGGTGGTGGCGTCCAGGGTGTGCAGCTTGCCGTAGTACACCGCCACCTCCTCCCCATCCCCGGGCACCGTGTCCACCAGCAGCGTCAGCGTATCCCCCCACAGGCTGAACAGCACATAGTCCGGGGGGTAGTTGCCGGTGGGGTATTCCACCGCCTCCGTCGCCACCAGGTCGGAGAGGGGAGTCACGGAGAGCTCCCGGCTGCCGGCAGTGGTGGTGAGGGTGGCCTTGCTCTGCAGCGGCGCTGATAGGGATAGCTCGGCCACCGCCCGGGCGATGTGCCGGTCCAGCTCATCGTCGCTCCACCGGTAGTTGGCGGCGTCCTCGTCCTTCAGCTCCCGCCGGAGGCGGGTGCGCATCTCGGGCAGGTCCATATCACACTCCCATGACCTGGAGCAGGGCTTCCAGGGCGTCAGCCAGGTCCTGGGGGTTCTGCCAGTTGGCCTTGCCCTGGGCTTTCAGCTCCCGGAGCCGGGTCCGGGCCTGCTCCAGCGCCACCACCTCACCCGGCACCTCAAAGGTCTCCTCGCCGATGAGGTTGCCCTGGCCGTCGTACACCTGTCTTGTCTCTGTAGCCATTGTTCCCTCCTTCGTCAGGCTCGGGACAGCGTTCTATCCTACGCTGGCCAGCTTGAAGGCAATCTTGAGGAGCTCCTTCCGAATGTAACTACCGCTGGGGGGGAACGGGTCGGGGAGAGGCCCGTATGCCTGGCTCACACCTATACAGCCGAAGGATTCCGGGTACAGGATGTAGTTGACCCCCAGCAGCGGCAGGAAATTCTGGGTATCCCGAATCTGTGGCATGGTGGTTACGCTTTTGGCCAGCAGCGCCAGGTAGTAGCGCCCCGGGTTGACAGCTTTGGTGGGGCTCAGGGCGATACTTTTAATCCCTGTGCTATCGGCGGCCACAAAGCCCGCATCAAACTCCAGGGCGCCGGGGTGAACGCCGCTACCATCATCCTGGTATAGCCCCAGCCTCACCTCCGCCCCGGCGTCCCCGGCTACCGCAATGTGGACCTCAATGCCGTCAAGCTCCCACCTTTCAGGGATGTCCATGGGCACCATAGCCCGCAGGGAATCGGCTGCCAGGGCTGTGTCGCTGCCCGTAGAGTACTGAAGGGCGTGGTAGGGATGGAGCATCCAGGCGCCGGTCCTGGGGCGGCGCAGCAGGCCCACCCTCAGGTCCACGCTTCCCGGCGAGCCCATCTGGGGCCAACCCTGGCCGTCCAGCCCCTGCACCACGCCGGGGGTCTCCCCCGCCAGTCTCAGAGCCATGTTATCTCCTCCTTTCCTTCTGGCTTACCCAGCGTCATCAGCACAGCGCAGAGTCCACATTCA
>JAZGBK010000139.1:0-14009 GCA_036476365.1 Dehalococcoidia bacterium | reverse complement strand
GTGCCGTCAAAGGCGTCCAGCCCCTGCACCCGGAGCACCAGCCCCTCCCTGCCCAACAGCCGGGCGGTGGTCATGCCGATGGAGTTGGGCCGGGAGTAGTGGCGGGTGGCCAGCACCCCCGTCAGGGGCAGGTCCTGGCGGCCCCGGGGGTGGACCTTGGCGGGGAACTGGCCCGGGGTCATGTGGTGCATGTAGAACAGCACCACGATGTGGGAGAAGCCCTCAATGCCGTCCAGGGCCTCCTCCAGGCCTTCATTGAGACGGATTTCCGAGACCACCTCCGCCCACACCTGCCCCCCGCCGTGGACCACCTGGCTGTGGACGGTGCCGATGGGGTGCATGATAAACTCTTCCATATATCTCCTAAAGCAGCACGGTATTTCTGCCTCTATCTCTCCGGCAGGCAAAGCGGTTGAGCCTCTCCCGGAACACCCCCTCCTCCAGGGCGGGCAACTTCATACTCAGCCCATTATAGACGCTGCGTCCCCGAGGTTCATCTGCCCCGAGTCGCATGTAGGGGCAGGGCTTGCCCTGCCCTCGGGCGGGTGGGTGGGAAAGATGATGCTCAGTAAACGGCTGTAATGGTAGAATCTATGGCGTAAGGAGGCGCTATGCAGTACGAGCTCACGGAGGTCCAGCGGGGGGTGCAGGCCAAGGCCCGCCAGGTGGCCCGGGAGAAGGTGGCCCCCGGTGCCGACCAGCGGGAGGAGCAGGAGGAGTACCCCCGTGACCTGGTGGAGCTATTCGCCCGCGAGGGCTTTTTCTCCCTGGGGGTGCCCCAGGAGTACGGCGGCGGCTCCCTGGGGGTGCTGGCCCAGTGCCTGATGGTGGAGGAGGTGAGCCAGGTGTGTAACAACGCCTCCGCCATTCTCACTCTGGTGAGCCTGGGGGCGGTGCCCATCAAGCTCATGGGCAGCGAGGAGCAAAAGCAGCGCTACCTGCCCCGCATAGCCCGGGGGGAGGCCCTCAGCGCCTTCGGCCTCACCGAGCCCGGTGCCGGCTCCGATTCCCTCTCTATGCAGACCAGGGCGGTGGCCGAGGGGGAGGGCTATGTGGTGAACGGCCAGAAGTGCTTCATCTCCCAGGCGGATGTGGCCCACCTGCTCATTCTCTTCGCCCGCACCTCAGATGGGAAGGGCACCCGCGACATCAGCGCCTTTGTGGCGGAGCTGGACCCCGACAAGGGCACCCCCGGCTACCAGGTGGTGCGGGCGGAGCGCAAGATGAGCATGAGGGCGGTGCACACCTGCCAGCTGGCCCTGGACGACCTGCGGCTGCCCGCCTCCGCCATACTGGGTGGGGAGGGGCAGGGCTTTTACCTGGCCATGAAGACCCTGGACGAGAGCCGGCTGCCGGTGGCCGCCCAGGCGGTGGGCATCGCCCAGGGAGCCCTGGACATCGCTGTGGACTACGCCCGGCAGCGGGTGCAGTTCGGCAGCCCCATCTCCGCCTTCCAGGGCATCCAGTTCATGATTGCCGACATGGCCACCCAGGTGGAGGCCGCCCGCCAGCTCACCTATATGGCCGCCGCCCACTACGATAAGGGCGGGTCTCAGGTGACCATGTATAGCTCCATGGCCAAGCTGCTGGCCTCCGACACCGCCATGAAAGTGGCCACGGATGCCGTCCAGGTGCTGGGGGGCTACGGCTTCACCCGGGACTTCCCCGTGGAGCGGCTGATGCGGGACGCCAAGGCCACCCAGCTCTACGAGGGCACCAACCAGATACAGCGCATCATCATCGCCCGCCGCTATATGGGGAGAAGGGGCTGAGCATGATAGCGAGTGTAGCTACTCCGGATCAGCCTCCATGTGGCTGTCCTGCTTTGAAAACGAGGCTTTTCCCGATTCGGACCCTGAGGTGAACGTACCCTTCATTTCTTTGCGGCCGGGAGAGAGAACGAGGTTGAAGTCGTCTAGGCTGTAGCTTTCGCTTATGCCTCTCTGCACATACGAGTAGTTGACGCCTGTCAAGCTTACTTTGCTTCCTGTGACCAAGCCCGAGAATGTCTCTTGTACTATGCTGATCGTGTCTTGCAGTAGAAGTGTAATTGTCATGGTGGCAGAAAGCTGCTTACCGTCTTGCTGAAGGCTCATGATGCCATCATGCACAAGTTTCTTATAGGTGAAGTTGCCCTTCCAGAATCCGGATATGTCTGGAGCCTCCAATGTAGGCTCCTTGGGCTTTGATGGAGCTTTGGGGGATGCCGGATAGGCTATCTCACCAATAGGTGAAATGCCCTCAAGATGTTTGCTGAGGTCGGCCTTTGCCAAGACATTTTTCAGCATAGCTTCAATGGTTTTCCGCAGATTCTCGCCCCAAGAAGGGTCATTTGTATCGTAGTATAGATAGCGCAGCGCTTTTAGGTCAAAGGGGACGTCGTCCTCGCTTCGTGTGATGATTATGACCGGCTTCCCGATAGCATGTGCTAGCCCAACCTCATACAAGACGTTTGGATTCCTGCCGGTTAGTTCAGCCAATACAACGCGGGCTGAACGGATTCCCCGCCATATGTCATCCACAATTCGAGGTTTGGTATATAGTTCGTCAGCCCGAATGCATTCCAGTCCAGAAGCCTCAACGGCTGTCTTAATAACTTGCTCATACTGTGCCTCAAAAAGGGAAGCGAAGGGCATGACCACGAAACATGTGTTCCCAATCGAGCCCAACTCTACATTTATGGCATTCTTAGTTTTGGCCATCGCAAGTATCACTTCAATTGTACGCCATCTGTCCAGGCAGTAGGCTGCTTCCACCTATCGCCGGCCGAACTGTTTATCTATGTGGGCGGAGGAGAAGTGCAGCATGACGGGGCGGCCGTGGGGGCAGATGTAGGGCTGCTCACACCCCTCCAGGCCCCGCAGCAGCTCCCGCATCTCCTCCGTGCTCAGCGCCTGGCCCGCTCGCACCGCCCCGTGGCACGCCAGGGAGGTGGCTATGCGCCGGGGCCACTCCGCCTCCCCGCCCTTCTCCAGGGAGCTTAGCACCTCCTCCAGCGCCGGCCTCACCCCCTCTCCCCGCAGCAGGGCGGGCACGGCCCGCACCAGGTAGCTCCCCTCGCCGAAAGGCTCCACGGCGAACCCGTAGCTGGACAGGGCCTCGCCGCCGTGCTCCATCGCCTCCCGCTGGTGGCGGTCCACCTCCAGCACCAGGGGCTCCAGCAGTCCCTGCACCTCCACCGCCTGCTTCTCCCGCTGGGCCAGGAGCCTCTCGAACAGAATACGCTCGTGGGCGGTGTGCTGGTCTATGAGGTAGAGGCCGTCCGGCCCCTCGGCTACGATGTAGTTGTTGCCTATCTGGCCCACCGGCCGCAGGATGGAAGGGGTGGCGGCCGAGACCTGGGACATAGTGGGGTTGCCCGGAGGTGCGGTGGGGGTCGAGAACAGGTGGGGCTGCTCGCCGCCGCCACTGGGGACCCATGAGGGAGTCGGCTCCATGCGGGGCACCGGCGTGTGGCCCAGCGCCTGGCCCACCGCCTGCTGCAGGGCCGAGGTCACCGCCCGCTGGTTACTGAACTTGACCTCCGCCTTGGCGGGGTGGATGTTCACATCCACATCCCCCGGGGGTATGGTGAGGTGGAGCACGGCCACCGGGTGGCGGCCAGTGCCCAGCAGCCCCTGGTAGGCATCCTCCAGCGCCCAGGAGAGCTGGGGGTTGCGCACCCAGCGCCGGTTGACGAAGAAGCTCTGGTAGCCCCGGGTGGAGCGGGTGAGGGAGGGGGGGCTGATGAGGCCCCGCACCCCTTCGCCCTCCACCTCCAGCAGGGCCTCGGACACCTCCAGGCCATACACCTCAAGGGCCGCCTGCCGCAGGCTGTCGCTGCCGGAGGTGCGCAGCGTCTCCCGCCCCTCCAGGTAGAGGCTGAACTGCACTCCGGGGAAGGATAGGGCGTAGTGGGTGACCACGGCGGTGGTGTGGCCGTTCTCCGTGGGGCGGGACTTGAGGAACTTGAGACGGGCGGGGAAGCCCCGGAACAGGTGGCGGACGGTGACGGTGGTGCCCGGGGGCCGGGCCCGGCTACGCCGCTGGACGGTCTGCCCCTCCCGGAGGCTGAGGTAGGTGCCCACCACCTCCTCGGCGTGGCGGGTGAACATCTCCACCTCGGCCACGGTGGCCATGGCGGGCAGGGCCTCCCCCCGGAAGCCCAGGGTGGTGATGCCCTCCAGGTCGGCGGTGGTGCCGACTTTGCTGGTGGCGTAGCGGTGGAAGGCCAGCTCTGTTTCCTGGTGGGGGATGCCGAAGCCGTTGTCCAGCACCCGGACGAGGTCCACCCCGCCGCCCCTCACCTCCACCGTGATCTGCGAGGCCCCGGCGTCCAGGGCGTTCTCCACCAGCTCCTTGTCCGCCGAGGCGGGCCTCTCCACCACCTCTCCGGCGGCGATGCGGGATACCACCTGTGGGGCAAGGACCTGGATGGGCATTTCTCAGCCCAGCTTAGCCGGGCGGGGGTGGGATGTCAATGTGGGGGCCTTTTCGAAACATCATCTTTCCCACCCACCCTCCCAGTTAGATGAGCCTGGGGGCGTTGTCTCCCAAATTGTCTATCGGATGGGTCTGCAGGCAAGGGAATGGTTGCTGAAGGAGCTCTCGTCCTCCGGGTTGACCCCCCGTAGCAAGGGGGGTTACAATGGCCGGATGGCTATGCTGAGGCCGCAGCTATGAAGTTGTTTGACCTCCATGTGCACACCCGACCCGGCTCCGGGGACAGCAGCATTGAGTACGAGGACCTGGTGGCCTGGGCCCGCAAGGCGGGCCTGGACGGGATATGCATCACCGAACACGGCATGGAGAAGACCGGGGTGGCCGAGAGGCTCTCCCGGGAGTACGACTTTGTGGTGCTGGAGGGCCTGGAAACCGGCACCGAGTACGGGGACATACTGGTGTTCGGCGTGGATAGTATCCCCCGCATCTGTTACCGGGCGGCCGACCTGTGCCGCTTCGTGGCCGAGAACGGCGGAGTGAGCTTCGCCGCCCATCCCTTCCGGTCGGAGATTTCCCGGCCCATCATGATGCGCAGCACCCCGCGGGTGACACTGGAGGAGGCCATGGCCCGGCCTCTCTTCAAGATGGTGGACGGCGTGGAGGCGGCCAACGGGTGGAGTGCCGAGGAGGATGTGGCCTTCTGCCTGGAGCTGTGCCAGCGCCTGGGACTCAAGACCATCGGTGCCAGCGATGCCCACATGCCCCGTCAGATAGGCTCCTGCGCTACTGTCTTCCAGAACGGGGTGTACAGCGAGGAGGACCTGGTCCGGGAGCTGCGCCTGGGCAACTACACCGCCCGGGACTGCCGCACCCCGGAGATGAAGGTGCCTACTTTCTGGTTCTCTTCTCCCTAACGGGCCTGGCGGAAGGGTAACAACCGTCGCAGGCCTTTGAAAGCCTGGTGCTTCAGGGCACGGAGGATGGCTGGGGAGTGCCAGTCGAAGGAGAAGTCCTCCGTTCCGGTCACCGAGCCCACAATGTCGGAGCCCTGGAGCATGCCGAAAAGCTCATCTATGCGGCGGTCTGACAGCCTTGAGTACAGGCTCCGCGCCCAACCCCCTACCTTGAGTTCGGGCCCCAGGCGGGACTTCCACGCCCGCTCGTATCTGGACAGGGAGCGAGCGGAGAGGTCTCCACTGCTCAGCGCCTCTCTGAGGGTGTTGGCGGCTGCCTCAGCGCATAGCAGTCCGTAGAAGATACCGCCGCCGGTGGTCACCTTTACCTGTCCGGCGGCCTCTCCTACCGCCAGCACCCGCTCACCGTAGGTGCGGGGAAGGGGGGAGAAGGCGATGCGGCGGAAGCAAATCTGGCCCTGGGGGCTCTTGATTTTGCCCCGGCGATAAAGGTCCTCCAGCAGGGCCTGCAAGTAGGGGCCGGGCCGGGAGGAGATGACCCCGGCCAGTGCCCGGCCGGGGGTGGTAGGGGCCAGCCACGCGAAGAAGCCCGGGGCTATGTCCCGTCCCAGGTACACCTCCGTCTCCCCCAGGCCGTTGACCGGCACCTCCGCCTGGGCGCCGACGCCCCAGTGCGAAATCTCCCCCAGCCCTGCCGCAGCCGGCAGGGGGGAGGGGAAGCCGGTGGCCAGCACCACCGCCCGGGCACTCAGGCCGTGGTGGCCGTTGCCCTCCACCCTTACGGTGGCCCCGTGGCCGTTCACCTCCAGCCCTCTCATGCCTGCCCCCGTTCTGATGACGGCGCCCTGCTCCTGGGCGTACTGGGCCAGCGCTTGGTCCAGGCCCGGCCGGTCCACCAGAAAGGCTATGGGGTGTGGTGCGGCAGCCCGCAGCGTCTTGCCCGACGGCGAAAAGAAGGTGGCCGAGGAGGCCTCCCGGAGCACCACGCCCGGGGGGATGGGGAAGGAGTTGAGGCAGTCCCGGCCGATGATGCCGCTGCAGCAGGAGGGGCGGCCGATGTCCGGGTGCTCTTCCAGCACCAGGGTATCCAGGCCCCACCCCGCCAGTTGGGCGGCCAGGTAGCTGCCCACCGGCCCCGCCCCCACTACGATGACATCCCATTTCCTGTCCATTGACTGTTCACCAATTCTAACAGGTGTTCTGGTATTCTACAATCACCCAAATGGGGTAGCCCGCCTCTTATCTTTGCTACAATAGGGCCGAGGAGGCTGGATGACACTCCCGGTAGCTGCCGTGGCCGATATCGGTGGCACCAAGGTGCGGGCGGCGGTGGTGGCCGCCGATGGCACTGTGCTGGGCCGACCTGTCGGCTTGCTCACACAAGCCCACAAGGGCCCCGAGGCGGTGATAGGCCGTGCTGTACAGGGGCTGCACCGGGCACTGGCCCGCGCTGGGCGGAGCGCCGGGGAGGTGGCCGGTATCGGCATCGCCTGCGCCGGGCTGGTGGAGCCTGAGAAGGGGGTGGTGGTCTCATCGCCCAACCTGCCGGGCTGGGACCGGGTGCCCCTGCGGGAGCGCATAGAGGCGGCCCTGGGGGTAAGGACCTTCCTGGACAACGATGCCAACGCCGCTGCCCTGGGGGAGCACCGCTTCGGGGCGGGCCGGGGGTACAGCCACCTTATGTTTATTACGGTGAGCACCGGCATCGGGGCCGGCCTGGTGCTGGGGGGCCGGCTCTATACCGGGGCCTGGGGCACCGCCGGGGAGGTGGGCCACATGACCCTGGAGCCTGGGGGCCCCCCATGTGGTTGCGGGGGGCGGGGCTGCCTGGAGGCGCTGGCCTCGGGCACCGCCATAGCTCAGGAGGCCGTCCGCCGCCTCAAGGCGGGGGAGCCCAGCCAGCTACTGGAGCTGAGCCGGGGCCGTCCCGAAAGGGTGACCGCTGAGCTTGTAGGCCAGGCAGCCATGGCTGGCGACGGCTTGGCCCGGGAGGTGGTGGAGCGGGCGGCCACCTATCTGGGGATAGGGCTGGCTAATGCGGTAAACCTGCTCAACCCCGAGGTAGTTGTGGTGGGGGGTGGGGTGTCCCGCATGGGGGAGCTGCTGCTGGCCCCGGTCAGGGCGGCCATGAAGGAGCGGGCTTACTCCCTGACGGTGCGGGATGTGCGGCTGGTATTGGCTGCCCTGGGAGACATGGCCGGTGTGTTGGGCATGGCCTCCTATGTACTGGAGGCCGTTCAGGCGTCCCGGTAGCGGTTGACAATGGGCATACGCCGGTCGCGGCCGAAGGCGCGGGGGGTTATCTTTATGCCCACCGGCCCCTGGCGCCGCTTGTACTCGTTGCGGTCCACCATCCGTATCACCTGCTTCACCGTGGCCTCATCGCAGCCCAGGGCCACAATCTCGGCCAGGCTCTTGTCCTCCTCCACATAGGCCTTGAGGATGGGGTCCAGCACCTCGTAGGGGGGCAGGGAATCGGTGTCCTTCTGGTCGGGGCGCAGCTCCGCCGTGGGGGGCTTGGTGATGACAGAGTCAGGGATGGTTTCCTGCGCGGCGGCCCGGTTGCGGTAGCGGGCCAGCTCATAGGCCAGGGTCTTGGGCACATCCCGGATGACGGCAAAGCCCCCGGAGAGGTCACCGGCCAGGGTGGCGTAGCCCGTGGCCAGCTCGCTCTTGTTGCCGGTGGTGAGCACCAGCCAGCCGAACTTGTTGGATAGGGATAGCAGGAGGTTGGCCCGGATGCGGGCCTGAAGGTTCTCCTCGGCCACGCCGGACTCGGTGCCGCTGAAGGGCCCCTCCAGGGCGCGGAGGAAGCCGGTGAAAGGCTCCTCTATGGATACCTGGAAGACCTCTATGCCCAGGTTCCGGGCCAGCGACTGGGCGTCCAGGAGGCTGGCCTCGGAGGTGTAGCGAGAGGGCATGGTCACCCCCATCACCGATTCCCGCCCCAGGGCGTCCACAGCGATGGTGGCCACCAGGCTGGAGTCGAGGCCTCCGGATAGGCCGATGACCACCTTCTGGAAGCCGTTCTTGCGCACATAGTCCCGTGTGCCCAGCACCAGGGCCTGGTATGCCTCGGCGGCCGACTCCAGGGGAGGGGTCAGGTTAGCGGGCAGCGGCGGCTTGGGCTGGGTGAAGGGGGCACCGTCCAGCTCCACCCGGATGGTATCGGGGAGGTCGGCGCCCCGGGCCCGCTCCCGGCGGCTACGGGGGTCGTGCCGCGACACCCGGGACACCTCATCGGCGTCGATGTCTGATACCAGCAGCTCCGGCTCAAACTGCCGGGCACGGGCTACCAGGTTGCCGGAGGGGTCGCTAAGCAGGCTGCCTCCATCAAACACCAGCTCGTCCTGGCCTCCCACCGTGTTCAGGTAGGCCACGAACACCTCGTAGTCGGCGGCCCGGTCACATATCATCCGCTCTCGGAAGTGGAGCTTGCCCATATTGTAGGGTGAGGCGTTGATGGCGATGATGAGCTCGGCCCCGCCCAGGGACTGGGCCAGCCCCGGCCCCACCGGGTACCAGATGTCTTCGCAGATGTTGATGCCGATGCCGATGCCGTTGACCACAAACACCGGGCTCTCCGTGCCCGCCTTGAAGTAGCGCTCCTCGTCAAACACCCCGTAGTTGGGCAGGTATGCCTTGCGGTAGATGCCCGCCAGGCTCCCGTGGTGGGCGATGGCGGCGGCGTTGTATATCTCGCTGCCGTTGGAGTCCACGAAGCCCACGATGGCGGTGATGCCCTGCGAATGGGCTACCACCCGCTCCATCTCCTTCCGGTTGCGGGAGATGAAGTGGGGCTTGAGCAGCAGGTCCTCCGGGGGATAGCCGGTGAGGCACATCTCGGGGAAGGCTACCACATCGGCGCCGCACTCCCGAGCGCGGTCCATGTACTCCATCACCAGGGAGGCGTTGCCCTTCAGGTCGCCCACGGTGGGGTTTATCTGGGCCAGGGCCAGCCGGATTGGCCGCACGCTACCTCCTGTTGATTTCAGTATAGCATAACCCTATGTCCCCCCAAGTGCTCACCTTCTGTGGCCCCGGCCGTGGGGCGAAGCCCCCGAAGCTATCTACCGGGCGGGTTGGCGGGCAAAAGATATCTTCGCCCTTCCTTGACCGCAGGCAATGGGGCAGGTAGAATTTAGGTTGCGGTGAGTGTAGCCCAGTGGTCTAAGGCGCCAGGTTGTGGCCCTGGAGATCGAGGGTTCAAATCCCTCCACTCACCCCACCCCTCCTGGTATCCTGCCGCTGCCGGCGCCTTTCTTGACACCGTTAGGAGGGGTAGGCTATGATAACCTGATTCTGCTCCCCGTTGGAGTGTATCTACTATGGCATACAGGTCCCTGTTGGTGGAAAGGGAGGAGCGGCTGGCCGTTATCACCCTGAACCGCCCCCAGGAGGGGAATGCCCTCTCCGGGGAGCTGGCCCAGGAGCTGGCCGATGCCTGTGCCCAGGTAGGGCAGGACGATGGGGTCTGGGTGGTGGTGCTGGCCGCCGCCGGGGAGGCCTTCTGCACCGGCGGCGATGGGCCGGGGGCGGTGACTGCTGTAGCGGCAATTGAACAGCCCGTCATCGCCGCCATCCAGGGGGACGCCCTGGGGATGGGGTTGGCCCTGGCCTGCGCCTGCGACCTGCGCCTGTCGGCCCCAGGCGCCCGGCTGGGGGTGCCCGACTTCCCCGCTCACCCCGCCGGCCTCACCCAGCGCCTGCCCCGTCTGGTGGGCCGGGGCCGGGCTTTGGAGATGCTCCTCCTGGGTGAGGTGGTGGACGCCTCCCAGGCCCTCCATTACGGCCTGGTCAACCAGGTGGTTTCCGAGGGGGAGGTGGCCTCCCACGCCCGGGAGTGGGCACGCCGCCTGGCCTCCAAGGCACCCCTGGCCTCCCGCCTGGCCAAGGAGGCGGTGGCCAAGGGCATGGACCTTACCCTGGACCAGGGCCTGCGCCTGGAGGCCGACCTCTACTTCCTGCTCCACACCACCCAGGACCGCACCGAGGGCATCACCGCCTTCCTCAGCAAGAGACCACCCCAGTTCAAGGGAGAGTAATGAAGCTTAAGCTGGACCTGCACACCCATCCCTTTGAGGCCACCGGATTCCGCCAGGTAACCCCCGAGATTGCCGGCCGCCTGGTGGCCCGCATCCGGGAGCGGGGCCTGGACGGTATGGCCGTCACCGAGCACGCCGATAAGTCCTACGGCTTCAAGGTGAAGGAGCTGGTGGAGGCCAGCTACCCCGGCGTGGTCATCATCCCCGGCCAGGAGGCCAGCGTGTGGCCGGTGCAGGTGGTGGAGCTATATTTGCCGGGCGATGTTACCTTCCGCTTCCTGGCCCACCCCGGCTACCCCGGCGAGATTACCTCGGTGGACGGCCTCCACGGTATTGAGATTGATAACCCCCTGCATAGCTGGCACATCAACAAAGAAAAGGTCCAGGCGCTGGCCGAGAAGTATAACCTGATGCTGTTCCACAACAGCGATGCCCACACCGTGGAGGACATCGGCGCCTGCTACAACGAGGTCTCCATAGAGGAGCTATGCGCCCGGGCACGCCTCCAAGAGGAGCGATGAAGCTCAAGCTGGACCTGCACACCCACACCTTTGAGGCCACCGGCAAGTGGCTGGACGAGGATGTGGTGCGCCAGATTGTGGATAAGGTGAAGGAGAAGGGGCTGGACGGCATCGGCATCACCGAGCACGAGTTCAAGAGCTACGGCCTCCAGTTCAAAGAGATAGCCGACCGCTGCTGCAACGGCCAGGTGGTGGTCATCCCCGGCCAGGAGATAAGCGCCTGGCCGGTGGAGATTGTGGAGCTTTTCCTGCCCGGGGAGCGGATATTCCGCTTCATCTGCCACCCCGGCTTCCCCCCCACCGATTTCTCCCGCATGGCTTCCCAGGTGCAGGGCATTGAGCTCAACAACGCCCTGCACGGCTGGCAGATGGACCAGGAGCGCATCCGTGCCGTGGCCCGGGAGTATGACCTGCTCCTCCTCTCCAACAGCGATGCCCACTCACTGGACGACATCGGCCAGCACTATAACGAGCTCTCCCTGGACGACCTGCTGGCCCGCTCCCAGCCCTATGTCCCCCGGAGGCCGGGTGAACGGCGGCTTTGAGACCCTCCTTTACCAGAAGCGGGACGGCATAGCCTGGGTAGCCCTTAACCGGCCCCAGGCCCTCAATGCCTACAACATCCGCATGCGGGACGAGCTCTACCAGGTGCTGGAGGCCGTCCGGGACGACCCCGATGTAGGGGTGGTGGTGTTCCGGGGTGAGGGGAAGGCCTTCTGCGCCGGGGCCGACCTTACCGAGTTCCTCACCGCCCCGCCCCCCACCGCCGCCCGCCGTGCCCGCTGGGAGCGGGATGTGTGGGGGCTGTTTCTGAGCCTGCCCCAACCCCTTATCGTCGCCCTCCACGGCTATGTGCTGGGCTCCGGTGTTGAAATAGCCCTGTGCTGCGACCTGCGCCTGGCCGCCCGGGGCACCCGCTTCGGGCTGCCCGAGGTGGGCCTGGGCATTATCCCCGCCGCTGGCGGCACCCAGACCCTGCCCCGGGCCATCATCCCCCGGGGCAAGGCCATGGAGATGCTGCTCGGCGGCGACTTCATGGATGCCGACGAGGCCTGCCGCCTGGGGCTGGTGAACCGGGTGGTGCCCCCGGAGGCGCTGCTGAGCGAGGCGGAGGCCCTGGCCCGCCGCCTGCTGGCCCTGCCGCCGGGGCTGGCCACCCGCATCAAGCGGGCGGTACACCGGGGGCTGGATATGTCCCTCCGGGAGGGCCTGGAGCTGGAGGCGGAGCTGGGATGGCTATGACCGGCCTGCCCGCCCTGGCGGAGCAGGCCGCCGGGCTCATCCTGTCCTCCCGCCATGTGGTGGCCTTTACCGGGGCCGGGGTGAGCACCGAGTCCGGCATCCCTGATTTCAGGGGGCCGGGGGGGCTGTGGACCAGGTATGACCCCGACGAGTTCACCATTGACCACTTCATGGCCGGCTCCGAGAACCGGGCGCGTATGTGGCGCATGCTCAGCGACGAGTTCTTCCGGGAGGTGGCCCCCAACCCCGCCCACTACGCCCTGGCCGAGCTGGAGCGGCTGGGTAAGTTAGAGTGCGTCATCACCCAGAATGTGGACAACCTCCACCAGATGGCCGGCAGCTCCCCGGAGAAGGTGTTTGAGCTCCACGGCAACATGCGCTGGGGGCTGTGCCTGGGCTGCGGGGGGCGCTACCCCATGGAGCAGGTGAGGGAGTGGCTGGCGGCAGGGAAGGAGGACCCCCCCTGCCCCGGCTGCGGCGGCATCCTTAAACCGGCGGGGGTATTCTTCGGCGAGCCCCTGCCCGCCCGGGAGCTGGAGGCGGCCACCTATAACTCTCGCCAGTCGGACCTGTTCCTGGTAGTAGGTTCCACCCTCACCGTTTACCCCGCCGCCTACATGCCGGCCTATGCCGTGGAGGCCGGTGCCCGGCTCATCATCATCAACCTGTCCCCCACCCCCCTGGACGGAAGTGCCACCCTTCACCTCCCCTACAAGGCCGGAGAGGCCCTATCCGAGATAGCCGCCCGGGTCAAGGCTGCCCTGGAAAGGGGCTGAGCCCCCTGCCGCCGCCCCGTCCTCCGGCCTTGACCGCTCGCATTCTGCCCCGTGTTTTCTATGGGTGGTGGGTGGTGGCGGCGGGCTACATCATCGGCACCCTAGGTGGGGGCATCTACTTCTACGGCTTCACCGTGTTCTTCCTGCCGGTGAGCCGTGACCTGGGGCTGAGCTACGCCCTCACCTCCCTGGTCATGTCCCAGGCCCGGGCCGAGGGGGCCTTCCTGGGCCCCCTCGCCGGCTGGCTCATCAACCGCTTCGGCTCCCGCACCATGCTACTCATTGGCACCGCCCTGGCCGGGGTGGGCTACCTGCTCCTGGCGACGGCCCAGGGCTTCGTCAGCTTTCTGGTCATCTATCTGCTGGTGATATCCCTGGGCTTCAACCTGGGCTTCTTCAGCGCGCTGATGGCGGCGGTGAATCACTGGTTTGTGCGCCGCCGGGGGATGGCCATGTCCATCCTCATGTCCTCTGTGGGGGCAGGGGGGGCCTTCATCGTGCCGCGGCTCTCGGCGGTGGTGGGGGGGGGGGGGTGGCGCACCGGGGCCGTCCTTTCCGGGGTGGTCCTGCTGGCGGTGGGCCTGCCCGCCTCCCTCCTGGTGCGCCACTCGCCGGAGAGCATGGGGCTACAGCCCGATGGACGCCCCGCCCCTCCCCCAGGGGAGGGGGACCACAGCCCGGACCCCGAGCTCTCGGCCCGGCAGGCGCTCCGGACACGGGCCTTCTGGCTCCTCACCGCCGCTGTCACCCTGCGGGTGGGCGTCTTCGGTGCCCTGGTGTTGCACCTGGTCCCCATCCTGGTATGGCGGGGGCTGGACCCCCAGATGGCAGCCAACACAGTGGGGGTGCTGGCCCTGCTGAGCATAGCCACCCGCATCGGTTTGGGGTGGGTGGGGGACCGCCTCGGCAAGGTCCGGGTCATCTCTGTGGCGGTGCTGGTGGGGGCCTTCTCCGTGGTGCTTCTGGCGCTGGGTACGCAGCTGTGGCACTATTTCCTCTTCGCCGCCGCTTTCGCCGTGGCCGATGGCGCCTCGCCCCTGGGCTGGGCCCTGATAGGCGACTTCTTTGGCCGCAAGAGCTTCGCCACCG
>JAZGBK010000138.1:0-2587 GCA_036476365.1 Dehalococcoidia bacterium | reverse complement strand
TCGTAGGCCTACTGCTGAGAACCTTAGGGAGGCAGCCCGGTACTATGACATGGACTTGACTGATGAGGAGGCCGCCGTCTTCTGCCGGTTGATTGACGGCGCCTTCCGGTCCCTTGACCGGGTGGACCAGATGGTGGAGCCCAAGCTGCCGGTGCGCTACCCCCGCACAGGGGGCTGGCGCCCCAACCCTGAGGAGAACCCCTACGGGGCCTGGGCGTGGAGGTGTTCAGTGAAGGGCGCACCAGAGGGCCCCCTTAAAGACACGCGGATTGCCCTCAAGGATGTAGTGGCGGTAGCCGGTGTCCCGCTCACCAACGGCACCCGGGTCATGGAAGGCTTCATCCCTGATATTGACGCCACCATAGTCACCCGCATCCTGGACGCCGGTGGGGAGATTGTGGGCAAAGCCATGTGCACCAGTTCCAGCCTTTCCGCCGATTCCCACAACTCCTATCCGTGGGGGGTGGTCAACCCCCGGAAACCTGGGTATCAGGCCGGGGGCTCCTCCAGCGGCAGCGCCGTCCTGGTCGCCCTGGGTGGGGTTGACATGGCCACGGGGGGTGACCAGGGGGGCTCTATCCGCATTCCCGCCTCTCTGTGCGGGGTGGTGGGGATGAAACCCACCTTCGGGCTGGTGCCCTATACGGGATGCTTGTGCAACGAGTGGACTGTGGACCACGTCGGACCCATAACGGCCACTGTGGCGGACTGCGCCCTGTTGCTGGAGGTCATGGCTGGCCCTGATGGCCTGGACCCCCGCCAGGCGGGGATGCCAGCTACAGTACCCTCCTACACCAGGGAGGTAAGGGGCGGTGCCAGGGGGCTGCGCATCGGCGTGGTCACCGAGGGCTTCGGCTGGCCCGCGCCGTTCCACTCCGACCACGCCGTGGACGAAATGGTGAGGGCGGCAGCTGGCCGCCTCCAGGAGCTGGGTGCCGAAGTGCGAGAGGTCTCTATCCCCATGCACCGGGATGGAGTCCATATCTGGCGGAGCATGCGGCTGGAGGGCACCTGGGCCACCATCGCCCAGGACCCGGGCAACGGCCATGGCTGGTTCAATTACTATGACACCCATCTGGTTGACTTCTATGGCCAGGCCCGGCGGGCCAGGGTAAACGACTTCTCCCCCGGGGTCAAGATGTGGCTGCTTCAGGGCCACTATCTGGCTAACCGCTACCACGGCCATTACTACGCCAAAGCCCAGAACCTGCGCCGGGTCCTTACAGCTGCCTACGATGAGGCACTGAAGCAGGTGGATATCCTTCTGATGCCCACCACACCGAAGACGGCCGGGCCTCTCAAGGAGAAGTACACCTTGGCCGAACACATATCGACAGGCTCTGAGCATATTCCCAACACTGGCCCCTTTAATATGACTGGCCACCCTTCCGTCACTATACCTTGCGGTTCATTGGATGGCCTCCCAGTAGGGCTGATGCTTACGGGGCGCCGCTGGGAAGACCACATAGTGCTGAAGGCAGCCTACGCTTTTGAAGAGGGGGCTTGAGGTACGGCAAGCCGTCTGGGCCATGGGGCCCCGGGGCGGGAGCTCGGGAACGCCTGGGCGAGGCTTGATAAGGGGCGCAGGTAGGAGTTTACACCTGGACTAGTTTTGGGGGGGCAGGTCACCCTTCCTGAGCACCTGTGGCCCCCGGTTCTTCCGCTTTACCCACACATGGCTAAGCGCCACGTGCCAGTTCGAGATACTCCCTGCCGGATTTGGCCATCATAGCCGTGACACCGTGAACTATATACTGAAACCCCCGCTCTTTAGCCTTGACTAAGGCCTCATGCGTGTAGGCGATGGTGCCCGCCATCCTGCCAGCAGAACGGATCTTGCCGACCAGCTCCTCTATCATGGCCTGCACCTCAGGGTGATTTACCTGCCCCACATACCCCATGGAGGTTGAGAGGTCGGTGGGGCCGATAAAGAAGACATCGATACCCTCCACGGAGAGGAGCTCGTCGAGGTTGTGCACTGCTTCTAAGGTCTCCACCTGAGTGGCCACCAGGGTCTGCCGATTGGCCTCGAGGGCGTAATCCTTCAGGGATATGGTAAGCCCATAATCGGCAGCCCGTACCGAAGCCAGCCCACGTCTTCCCTGTGGCGGGTATTTCACCGCCTGAACCACGGCCTCGGCCTCCTCCCGAATGTTGACCATGGGCAATAGCACCCCCTGAGCACCGGTGTCCAGGTAGCGAAGGATGTTCTGGCGGATATTCATGGCCACTCTGATGAATATGGGAAGTCCCACGCTTTCGGCTGCCCTGACCATATGTTCGCAGCTTTCAACCCCCGCTGGGCCGTGCTCGGCGTCGATAAGAGCGAAGTCAAACCCCAGGTGGCCGATCAACTCCACAATCATCGGAGAATACAGATTGCAGAAGACGCCATAGGCGGTGCCGCCGCTGAGGAGCTTCTCCTTGGCCGGGTTCTTGCGCATTTTCACCTCATATCAATCTTTCGGTTTGTGCCTCGGTCTTCCCGCTTCAACTCCGCAATGGGGCAGTTGTCATCCCCCATCGCTCCTGGCACACATATACACCTGAAGCACCTGGCAGTCAAGCCCACCCCCAGCGGAGAAGC
>JAZGBK010000137.1:0-3899 GCA_036476365.1 Dehalococcoidia bacterium | reverse complement strand
CCGTCACCACCTCCACCTGGGGAAGCGCTGCCATCTCCTCCCGGAGTGCGGAGGCCAGGGCGGCATCCACCTCCACGGCCACCACCCGCCCCGCCCGGCGGGCCAGGGCCCGGGTAAGCACCCCCAGCCCCGGCCCCACCTCAATCACCACATCTTGAGGGTCTATCTCAGCCGCCGATAGGATGCGCTGCAGCACACGGCCGTCCACCAGGAAGTGCTGCCCCAGCCCCTTGAGGGGACGCCGGCCCATCTGGCGCAACAGGCCCCGAACCCGGCGGGAGGGGCCCCGCCCACTGTCCACACCCCTGCTATCAGTCACTACTGGTAAGGACTCCACCCCTTGGTGGCCCCCACTCAGACCTTGAGGTTGAGCACCCGTATGGCGTTCTTGTAGAGCACCTTCTCCATCACCTCAGGGCTGTATTCCAGGGCCTCAAAATCGCTTAGCCAGCGCTGGGGCTGGATTTCCGGATAGTCAGAGCCGTAGAACATCTTGTCCTGCAGCCGGCCCCCGATTTCCCGCTTCAGGCTATCGGAGAAATACTTGGGAGACCATCCCGACAGGTCGTTATACACATTGGGTTTGTGGAGGAGGACGGCAATCATCTCCTCCTGCCACGGCCAGGCGGGATGGGCGCCGATGATGGTGAGGTCGGGGAAGTCGGCGGCCACATCATCAATGTATGGGATGGGCTGGGTGTACTTCAGCCGGATGCCACCGCCCCCGGGCATTCCTGCCCCGGCCCCGGTGGTGCCCATATGAAACAGCACCGGCACCTTGAGCTCCACGCACTTCTCGTAGATGGGGTAGAAGCGGCGGTCGTTGGGGAAGAAGGCCTGCAGCGCCTGCTGGAACTTGACCCCAATCATACCCAGTTGCTTCACCGCCCGGTCCAGCTCCTGGATGGCCTTTTCCCCTTTCCACGGGTCAATAGCGGCGAAGGAGCCGGCAAAGGCCTGGGGGAACCGCTTCACCATAGAGGCGGCATAGTCGTTGCCGCAGGTGGGCCAGCCCGTAGCGGTCTCGCAGTCTATGGGCAGGAGCACCGCTTTTATGTCAAGGTTGATGAAGTCCTGGGCCATCTCCTCATCGGACTTGTACACCACCTTCATGCGGTAGTACTTCTCCATGGCCTCAATCATCTTGGGGTCCCTGACCAGGTACCCCTGTTTGGTGCTGAAGTGGATGTGGCTGTCTAAAGCTTTCATATCTCCCCCTACATCATAGTATAGCCGCCGCTGACGCTGAGGGTCTGCCCCGTAATGAAGCTGGCAGCGTCAGAGGCCAGGAAAACCACCGCTTTGCCGATGTCCTGACCGGTGCCTATGCGGCGCAATGGATAGACCTTGGCGATGCGCTCCCGTATCTCCGGGGTGTTCCAAGAAGCGCCGAAGCCGCCGGAGCCCCACATGCTCTGGGAGCCCACCTCCTCTTCGGGGTTATCCGGCATGGTGGTGCCGGGACACACCACATTGAGGCGGATGGAGTAGCGGCCCACCTCCCGGGCCAGGGTCTTGGTGATGGAGATAACCGCCCCCTTGCACCCGGCGTACACCGCCTCCCGGTACTCCCCCATGCGCCCGGCGTCCGAGCCCAGGCTGACGATGCTGCCCCCCTTCTGAGCAATCATGTAGTCCAGCACCGCCCGGGTACAGTTAATCATGCCCCACAGGTTGAGCTGTATCTCCTTCTCCCACTCCTCCCGGGGCTTCTCAATGAACAGCCGTTCAAAGGTCCAGCCTACATTGTTTACCAGCACATCCACTGTGCCGAAGGTGTCTACCGCCTTCTTCACCATGGCCTGCACGCTGTCCCAGTCGGTGACATCGGTGGGTATGCAGGTACACTTGCCGCCCAGCTTGCTGCCTTCTGCGGCCACCTTCTCGCCTTGGCCCGGGTCAATCTCTGCGATGACCACATTGGACTTCTCCCCGGCGAAGGCGAGGCTTATGCCCCGGCCGATGTTTGAGCCGCCCCCGGTAACGATAACCGTCTTGCCTGCCAGGCCCAGCTCCATTCCAGCCTCCTTCCCCAAAGGTTGTCAAAGGGCCGTGCACCCCTCTTCGTTCCCGTCCCCAGGCCGCCTGTCCCACAGGGTGGCTCCGGCCAGGCTCCCCTGCGGCACCCAGGGATGACCATTTACCGCTGCTTCCTTCCGGACCTGACGGGGTTCATGGCACCCTGCCGCGCAGGACCCGGCCCTCAACACCACCCTGGGGGTGCTGACACCTGGGGGCCACAGACCTCGGTAGGGGAATTCCACCCCGCTGTAGCGGATTGCGGGTACAGGGCACCGCTATCTCCCCGTGTAGCACGACCCCAAGGCGGATGGTAGCATAGGCCCCCAGGGGTGTCAACAAACGAGCGATGGGAAAAACGCAAGCCAACTACATCTGGGCTATACGGGTGAGCTGTGGTCCTGGACAGCCTTGTAAGCCAGAATGTAACCAGCAGCGCTCCATGACTGGAAGCGGGTGCCCATAGGGGCTCCTGTCCTGCCGTGCAACCACTCGTTGAACTCCCACTCCTGGTCTTGGCCCAAGCTGTTCGCCCGAGCTAACTTTTCCAGCTCCTCTTGGGCCTGCCCGTGTCTTCCGGCCTTCTCCAGAGTAAGAATATAGAACCCGCCGACCCAGGGCCAGGAGGCGGCGTTGTGGTACTGAAAAGGCAGGTTCTGCTGCAGCCCCGGGCGGTACAGGTCAATCTTCGGGTTCCAGGAAGGGGTAGGGTAGAACATGGGAGGGTCCAGCACTCTGATAGGAAACGGGGTGGACAGGTTTCTATCGGCGATGTAATGCAGTATTCTATCAGTTTTCTGCGGGTCAGCTACATCCCAGAGGATGGCCAGGCAGTTGCTTAGCACATCGCAATGCCAGTCATAGCTCTCAAAGGAAAGAAAGCTGAGGTAATGGTGTCTATCCGGGTCAACTACCTCCTCATAAAACTTCGTATTCCAGCCAGGAATCCACTCATCGGGAGGAGTCCTGCCCTCAGGCCAGAAGAGCGTGTTTATCCGCGCCTTGACCTTCTTGGCCTCTCTGGTCTCGCCTTCCTCTTCACCCAAAGCCTTGGCGAACTCAGCGACGCAAAGCAACGCCTTGTAGTACAGGAGGTTGTTGTAAAGAACCGTTCCCCATCTCTGTAACGAGGAGTCCATCCAGTCGGCTGAGGGGGGCGAAGTTATCAGTCCTGTGTCGTCTATGTTCTGATACTTGAGCCAGGTAATGGCCTTCTTGACGGAAGGCCATATTTCGGACAGGAAATCCCCGTCCTGGGTAGCCCTCCAGAAGCTCATGACTGCAATAATCCACCATGGGGCGGCGTCTCTGGCGTAGAAATTGACACTGCGGGGACTAATCTGGACCCTATTTGGTATCTGGCCCAGTGGCCCCTGGGCCTGCTCTAAGGTAGCCAGAGTCCTTCTGCTGCACTCAATCAGCTCTTCGTCCCCACTCAAGTGCGCGCCCAGGCAGGTGATGCTTCCATCCCTACCCCACACATCGTTGCCATAGAGCCCGCCCAGCGAGGCTGTGAAGCCTTCCGGCGTAGAGACGCTATGCAGCAGCTTCTTCGCCTCCTCATAGCATTTGTGGGCCAGGTCCGTCACAGGCACCTCCTAAGATGCAAATTCCGGGTGAAAAGCTGGCAGCAGACCACGACGAAGCTGAGTCGTCGGCTAACAGGCTATCACACAGGTGCCGCCTCCGCAACCGGAAGGCTCCCGGGACTGGTCTCGCCAACCGGGGTCCAGCTCCAGAAAGCGGCCTGCCGTGTGTGCGCGCAGCTTGACGCCCAGGGAGGGGTGGGGCTACAATTCAACCAGGGCCCGTAGCTCAGTGGTTAGAGCGACCGGCTCATAACCGGTTGGTCGCAGGTTCGATCCCTGCCGGGCCCACCA
>JAZGBK010000136.1:0-4682 GCA_036476365.1 Dehalococcoidia bacterium | reverse complement strand
TGCCGCCGCCGTCGTTGAGGGCCGAGTTATCGCTGACGGTGCTGTTGGTCAGGGTCAGCGTGCCGCCGTGGCTGGAGATGCCACCGCCGTCTTTCGCGGTCCGGTTGCCGCTGACGGTGACGTTAGTCAGGGTCAGCGTGCCCTGGTTGTAGATGCCGCCGCCTTGGGTGACCGCCGAATTGTCGCTGACGGTGCTGTTGGTCAGGGTCAGCGTGCCCAGATTCCAGATGCCGCCGCCGTCGCCACCAGCACCATTCTGGACCGTCACGCCGGAGATGGCTACGTTAACATCAACACCAACCTGGAACACCCGGTCGAGGCCGCCACCATCGACGATGGTGGTGTCCGCGCCAGCGCCTTCGATAATCAGGTCGTCGGTGATGTTGAGGTCACCCGTTTTCGCGGCCTTCTCGTCGGCCCCGGCAATGGAGAGGGTGTAGGTGCCACCGGGAAGGGTGATGGCGGCGGTGCCGGCCACAGCGTTGGCTTCCATGATGGCGGCCCGCACGGTGCAGTTGCCAGCGCCATCGTCGCAGGCGCCATCGCCGGGGGTTGCGTCAACGGCATCCACTGTCGAGTCAACTATGAAGGTGACTGTGGGCGTGAGTACAGCGGCGGGCGTTGGCGTTGGAGTGGGCGTGGGCGTGGGGGTGGGCGTGGCCGTCGCGGCGGGCGGCGGTGTCGTCACTGGCGTGCCAGTCAGTGTCGGCGTGGTCGCCGTAGCACCGGGTGTGGTGGGAGTGGGAGTAGACCCTCCACATGCCATCGCCAGCAACATCAAAATGATAATTACACCTGCAAGAGTCCAACCCTTCTTCATTATTTCCTCCCTCCGTCGCCGGTAAACCCCTCCAGTTTTATGAAAGATTATACGCTCGCCGTGCCTGTTGTCAAACACGGTTCCCATCGCCTGAGGCGGGCCTTCGCGCAGGATAAACCACCGGGGCACCGTATCTCAGATTACCCCGTTCTCCTTGAGCACTGAGATTTTGTCCCAGTCGTAGCCGCAGAACTCCTGGAGGACCTCCTCGGTGTGCTCCCCGAGGGCCGGGGGAGCACGGCGGACGGTGCCGGGGTTCGCACCGAACTCCACCGGGAAACCCATCATCTTGGTGGGCCCGGTCACCGGGTGCTCCCAGTCAAAGATATAGTTGTTGGCTCTCACCTGGGGGTCATTGACCACATCCGGGATGTCCTGGATAACGCTGAAAAGGAGGTCCCCCTGGCTCAGGGCCT
Source organism: Dehalococcoidia bacterium (assembly GCA_036476365.1). GTDB lineage: Bacteria > Chloroflexota > Dehalococcoidia > JACVQG01 > JAHKAY01 > JASLQE01. The sequence goes on along the minus strand of JAZGBK010000136.1, from coordinate 3,446 downwards.
GGTCCCACTCCCGGCTGGTCCTGGTGAGGAACATATCGGTGAGTATGTGGAGCAGCTCCCGGTAGTTCTCCGCCCTCCTCTCGGCGTTCTCATAGCGGGGGTCGTGCTCCAGGTCGCCCAGGCCGGTGGCCTGGCAGAAGGTGGACCAGTACCTGTCGCTCTGCCGGTTGGCCAGGGCTATCCACTTCCCGTCCTGGCACCGGTAGTAGTTATACAGGGGATTGGGAGAGTGGTCGTGGTCAAAGCGGGGGAATGGTCTGTCCAGCCATAGGTAGGATGATATGGTGTTGCCGAATAGTGTCATCATGGCCATTAGCTGGGAGACATGTATCTCCTGGCCCTCTCCCGTCTTCTCGCGCTGCAGCAGCGCGGTGGTGATGCCATATGCCAGGAAAATAGAGGTAATACGGTCTCCCACGCCCACCGGCACCATGGAGGGGTCTCGCCCCTGCTCACCACCGGCCATCATCATGCCGCTTCTGGCATCCACGACGAAGGCGATGGATGCCTTATCGGCATCGGGGCCTTTGCGGCCCTGGCCGGAGGCGGTGGCGTGCACCAGCCGCTTGTTTACCTTATGGAGCGAGGGGTAGTCCAGGCCCATCCGGGCCAGTACCTTGGGGCGGAAGTTGGAGAGAAAGACATCCGAGTTCCGCACCATGTCGTAGGCCACCTCCCGGCCCTCCGCCTTGTTTAAGTCAAGGGTCATGGCCCTCTTGTTCCGGTTGTGGTCGTCGTAGAAGACGCTGCCCCGGCCATGAGGTAGCATAACAGGCAAGCCGTGTACGGTGAGGTCCAGCCGGGTCATGTCGGGGCGGGCCGGCCCCTCCACATGGACGACATCGGCCCCCAGGTCGCCCAGCATCTGGGCGGCATAGGGGCCTACCTGGCCGTGCGTGCAGTCTATAACCCTTATCCCGTCAAGGATACCGCTCACTACCCATCCCTCCGAGCTGAAATGTCAGGTACCCTTTTGAAAGGGCGGCCCCGCATTGTAGCGCTCTTACTTGAGTTAAGACTATAACCATTGCCCCTCGGTTGGTCAAGGGCTTCCGGGGCGAGGCCTGGCCTTTGTCCCGCCTATGGGGGGATAGATGGGTGGGCTGCTGGGGGAGGCGTTGGCAGGTATGCGCTGATGGCTCTGAGCCCGGCTTCCTCCTGCGGGGCCTATCTGGCCGGGTTACTTGGAGGCGCTTTGGAGTCCTGCTTTACCGGGCTGGAAGCTGGGTCATGTCAGCGCATAGGTAATGATAAGAGCATTGTACATCACTATTACTATCATAGCCCAGTTCAACATCCGTAGCGGCCGCAATCTGTTCCTTTGCCACAGGACTCCACCCAGGGCAACAGCAAACATCGTTTTGATGATGAGCATCCGCTCTATGCTGAGGCCCAGGGCGATGGTGCCCAGGAAAGGGTTAACCTCCAGCGCTCCCAGGTGCAAGGCGAGTCCGGTAAGAAGAGCGTCGGCGCTGTTGAGGCCCATCCATGCCAGGAGCGTCATGCTGCGAATACCCTCCTCTGTCCCCGTTTTGAGTGTACCGGATGACAGACTCCTACTGAATACTGCAAAGGGGTGATGTTGGTGTTATCCGTGCCATCAGCGGAAAGGGTGAGCCGGTAATCACCCTCGCCTAATGCTGCCGGTCTGCCGGCACACTTGAGCCGGCTTCAGGTGCCCGGTGACTGGTCTATGCTGCCGGGATGGGGACCCCACCCTTCACTGTCGTCACCGGCGTTAGCAGCCACTGGCCCCGCAGGGACTGGTTTTCGGAGTCCTTGAACTCCCAGTCCCCCTCTTTCAGCTCCAAAATAGATATGTCAGCGGGCAGGCCCGCCTTCAGGCTCCCCAGGCGGGCATCCTCCTTCAGGGCCCTGGCGGGGTTGATGGTGCACATCTCAATCACCTGCTTCAGGCTCAACCCCAGGGCCATGAACTCGGACATGGTGTGGACAAGGCTGAACACCGGTCCGTCAATGGTCAGGGTAGCCAGGTCGGTGCTGATGGTGTGGGGGAGGATGCCTTGCTCCATCCCCCGGCGGGCAACCTCAAAGCTGAAGTTGTTCATCCCATGGGCGATGTCCAGGACCACCCCCCGGTCCGCCGCCTCCCTGAACTCGGCCATCACGGTGCCATCGGGCTGGAGCACCCTGCCCGCCTTGCCGGTGAAGCAGTGGCTCAGTATATCGCCCGTGTCCAGAAGGGGCAAAAGCTCCCGGGTCAGGGTGCGGGACTCGATGCCCTTGGGGTCTCCAATATGGACCATGAGGGGCAGCCCCGCCTCCCCGGCTATCCTCTTCGCCAGCTTTATCAGCTCCAGCCCCATATTCCACACCGCCGGCTCCACCACCCGCACCTTGATACCCTTGATCAGGTCCGGGTAGGCCCGGGCCATCGCCACCGTTTCTTCATAGTCTATGTCGTTCCAGTCCCTTATCTCCGGGAGGTGGCACAGTCCGGTGCGGCAGATATGCAGGAAGCAGAACACAGAGGTCCGGGCTTGAGGCAGCACGAACTTGGCAAGGCCGGGGAAGGTGGCCCAACCGGCGCTGCCGGCATCCACCACCGTGGTCACCCCGGAGCTTACCCCTGCCCTATCAGGAGCCAGCCCTATCCAGGTCACTGCCTCATAGACATGGGCGTGGAGCTCAATAAGGCCGGGCACCACAAGCTTGCCCCGGGCTGCCACCACCTGGGCAGCCTCCTCGGCCTTCAGTCCCTTCCCTATGGCGGCAATGCGCCCCTGGCTGACCCCTATATCGGCTACACCATCAATTCCCTGGGCAGGGTCAATAACCCTCCCCCCCTGGATGAGTAAATCATACATAGCTGCCCCCTGGCCGCAACAGCGGTTGACCGCAACGGTTGAGGCAAGCGGACCGCCTCAACCCTCGCTTTGTAACACAGGCTACCATCACCGTGGGATGGGGTCAAGGCGTCCCGGCCTGTGCGGAGGGGAGTGCCCCTGCCTTGACGCCTGCTGGCGACTGAGCTACAGTCTGGTCAGTTTCAGGGATGGACGGGAAATGCAACGCTGGAGGTGAAAAAGGTGGTCAAGCTAATCGGTCTGCTGAAGAGAAAGCCCGGCATGACCATGGAGGAGTTCTCGCGGTACTGGGAGGAGGAGCACGGGCCGTTGGTGGCCAAGGTGTTCCCGGGAGTAACCAGGTACATCCAGAACCATCCCGCTAAGCTATCTGGGGGCGGGGAGCCACAGGTGGACGGCGTGGTAGAGCTCTGGTTTGGTGACCTGGAGTCCTTTCGGGCGGCATCCGATTTCTACCGGGGCGATAAGGGCAAGGTGATACGAGACGACGAGGAGAAGTTCATAGACAGGACCAAGATGGTCTTCTTCGTGGGGGAAGAGAAGGTGATAAAGTAGTAGCTGACCCTGTGGGGGCGTTGGCGTTGTGCTCCGGGGGGGAGTTACAACACCAGGGGTAAG
>JAZGBK010000135.1:0-4927 GCA_036476365.1 Dehalococcoidia bacterium | reverse complement strand
GGCTGGCCAGCACCTCGGCCACCAGGTCCACATAGCAGGTGCCCCGCTGGTTATGCATCGCCACCAGGGGCACCCCCGTCTCCGCCGCTACCCCGGCCAGGGCGGGGTCCCGCTTCAGGCCCCATACATCGTTGATGAGGGCCGCCCCGGCGGCCACCGCCCGGCGGGCCACCTCCGCCTTGTAGGTCTCTATGCTCACCGGTACCTTCACCGCTGCCACCACCCGCTCCACCACCGGCAGCACCCGGCGCAGCTCCTCCCCGGCTGAGACGGGGGCGGAGGCGGGACGGGTGGACTCGCCGCCGATATCCAGGACGTCGGCACCCTCGGCCTCCATCTGCTGCGCCTGGGCCACCGCCGCCCCCACATCGTAGGCCAGTCCATCGCCGGAGAAGGAGTCCGGGGTGACATTGATGATGCCCATGACGAAGGTGCGCTGCCCCCAGCGGAACTCCCGGCCGCCGATGCGGGTGACGCCCATCTCACTCACGGCGCCGTCTCCCTGCACACCGCCTGCCGGTAGGCGGCCATGAGGCGGAGGGTGAGCGGGCCGGGGCGGCCCTCCCCCACGGGGCGGCCGTCCACCTGGGTGAGGGGCATCACCTCCAGGACGGAGCTGGTGAGGAGGGCCTCATCGGCGGCGGCCAGCTCTTCGGGGGCCATCGGCCGCTCCGCCGCCACCACCCCCAGGTCCCGGGCCAGCCCCAGCACCACCCCCCGGGTGACGCCGGGCAGGGGGCCGCTGGCCAGGTCGGGTGTGACCAGAGTGGCGTCGCTCACCAGGAACAGGTTGGTGAAAGACCCCTCGGATAGGTAGCCCCTTTCGTTGAGAAGCAAGGCCTCCTGTCCGCCGTGCGGACTCCGCTCCCCGATGCGGAGCGCCCCGGCCTCCCGGGCCTGGCGCCGGGCCAGCAGGAAGCTGAGGTAGTTGCAGGACTTCACCCCGCACAGAGGGGAGGTGCTGCTGGTGCGGGTGGAGGCGGTGATGGCGGAGTAGCCCTGCTCATAGGCCGAGTCAGGCAGGGGGGTGAGGGGGCGGGCGGTGATGAGCACGGTGGGGGTGGTGGGGAGGGGCTCCGGGGCGGCCTCCCCCTCCCCGGCGGATACGGTGAGGCGCACCCGGGCCTCCCCCAGCCCGTTGGCTCGGAGGGTGTTATACAGGGCGGCCTCCATCCCGGCGGCGTCCAGGGGGCAGCTCAGCCCCAGCACCCCCAGGGAGCAGTAGAGGCGCTCCAGGTGTGCCCCCAGGCGGAAGAAGCGGCCCCCGTAGCTGCGCAGGGTGTCAAACACCCCGTAGCCGTAGAGGAAGCCGTGGTCAAAGGGGGAGATGGCGGCCCGGGAGCGGGCCACCAGTGCCCCGTTGAGGTACACCACCTCCTCAGAGGTCATGGTGCGGCCACCCCCAGGGCTTGTATCAATGCCCGGGCCTTGTCCAGGGTCTCCCGGTACTCGGCCTGCGGGCTGGAGTCATACACCACCGCCCCGCCCACCTGGAAGTAGGCCTGGCTGCCCTTGATGACGAAGGTGCGGATGGCGATGTTTAGCTCCATGTCGCCGTCAAAACCGATGTAGCCGATGGAGCCGCAATAGGGGCCGCGGCGGACAGGCTCCAGCTCATCTATTATCTCCATGGCCCTTACCTTGGGGGCACCGGTGACGGAGCCGCCGGGGAAAGTGGCCCGCAGCAGGTCCACCACCCCCATCCCCTCCCGGAGCCGCCCCTCCACCGTGGAGGTAAGCTGGAACACCGTGGCGTACTTCTCCAGGGTATATAGCTCCCGCACCCGGACGCTGCCGAAACGGCACACCCGGCCCAGGTCGTTGCGCTCCAGGTCCACAATCATCACATTCTCGGCGCGGTCCTTGACGCTGGCGAGCAGCTCACGGGCCAGGGCCCTGTCCTGCTGGGGGGTAGCGCCCCGGGGCCGCGTGCCCTTCATGGGCCGGGTCTCCACCCGGTCGCCCCGCAGCCTGAGAAACAGCTCCGGCGAGGCGCTGGCCACTGTAGCGCCGTCAAAGTTGAGGTAGGCGGCGAAGGGGGCGGGGTTAAGCCCGCGCAGCTTCAGGTAGAGCTCCCAGGGGGGCAGGGGCAGGGGGGCCTCAAACCGCTGGGAGAGGTTCACCTGGAAGATGTCCCCGGCGGCGATGTACTCTCTGGCGGCCTCCACCGCCTGCTCATAGCCGTGCTGGGTGAAGTTAGCACTCAGGCCCCCGTTGAGGCGGGGGTGTGGCATGGAGTCAGACAGGGCGGGCGGGGAGCTCAGAAGCTCCCGGAGACGGGCCAGGCGCTCCTCGGCCCGCTCGCGGCGGGGGGTGGGGTCGTGCTCGGGAAAGCCGGTGGAAACCAGGTAGCCCTTGCCGGTGCCGTGGTCAAACACGGCCACCGCATCGTAGAAACCCAGATAGGCCTCGGGCAGCTCTAGGTCGTCCTGTGCTCTCTGCGGCAGCCGCTCCAGGAGGCGTCCCAGGTCGTAGCCCAGGTAGCCCACAGCGCCGCCGGGGAAAGAACCCGGCCACCGCCCCGGCCCCATCCGGTAGCGGGCCAGCAGCTCCCCCAGCACCGTGAAGGTGTCCCCGGTCACCTCCTCCGTCCCCCCATCCCCCGTCAGCCATACCCTCCGGCCACGGCTGCGCAGCACCAGGAAGGGCTGGCAGCCCACCAGGGAGAAGCGCCCTAGGCCGTGACCGTTCATGCCGCTATCCAGGAAGAAGCCCAGGGGCTGCTCCCGCAGGGCCTCCAAGGCCTGGGGTGGTGAGGGTGGGGCGGTGAGCTCCTCCACCAGGGGGAGGCCACAGGGGTCCGCCGGGGGAGATTTCCTGCGTGGCATGGGCTCAGCCCAAATTATACCGCCCCGTAGGCGAAGGCCACAACCTTAAGGGCGCAGCAAGCGGCGCCCCTACAGTGCCCGGGGGGGCCTGGGGGGCAAAGCCCCCCAGATATAATTCTCGGGCGGGCGGATGGGGCGGGAAAAAGCCTCCGGGGGTTCCAAGGGGGCAGAGCCCACTTGGCGGGGGCCTGGGGGTGTCCCCCAGATAAAATCTCACGGGCGGGTGGGTGGGAAAAGCGATATTTGGTGAACAACCCCCCTCGGCGGTCAAAGCCTGCCGAGCAGCAGTGGCGTTACCAGGACCTCAATGGCAGCGGCCAGCGCCAGGGCGGGGGCTACATAGAACAGGTAGATGCGCAAAGACCGGCCCAGGCGTCGGCGCACCCGGCTGGGGCGGCGGACCATCCACCGGGACACCTCCACCCCCATCCCCAGCCCCAGGGCGGTGGCCGCCAGCAGTGCCGGTACCTCCACCACCCCATGGGGCACCAGCCCGGCTAGGACAAAGCCCAGCCCCCGCTCCGCCGCCACCTGGTAGGTGGCCACTCCCACCACCAGTCCGTTGGTCGCCAGGAAAATAAAGGGGGGAAGCCCCAGAAAGACCCCCAGCAGGACGACCAGGCCCGCCTTGACGGCGTTGTTTACAAAGATGAGCAGCATCAGCCCGGCGGTGCTCATCTCCCGGAGCGGGCTCAGCGTCGCCGCCAGTGATTCCATAAACTCCCGGGCCTGGGGCTGGCCCCCCAGGGCGTAGCCCAGCACCCCAAAAGCGAAGAGGGTGCCGGTGGCCAGCAAGAGCAAGGGCAGGGACAGGGGCCGGGTGGTGTCCTCGGTTAAGGCTTCTCTCTCCATGTGGCCCCATGCTAATCCATATGGCATACCCATCGCAAGAGGTCGCCAAGCAACCTGGCTCTCTCCCACCCACTCGCCCTAGAGGCAGGGCTTGCCCAACGATGCATGCGGCCCCAGGGCTATGCCTCCGGGTTTACCCCCTGCGGGCCTCTGCCACCAATTACTCGCCAGAAAGGTGTGCCTGGTTTTCTCATAGCTACTGCGATGCCAGAAATTGACAAGGATAGGCCCCTATATTATACTCGGCTCCATAGTCACTTTCAGTAGAAAGGAGAAGCAACTTATGTCAGAAGAAAACAAGGCGGTTGCCCGCCGCTACTGGGAAGCGGGAAATCGCCACGACACGAACGGCATGAGGGAGGTTTTGGCCACAGACTACGTCCATCATGACCCCAATCTACCCGTGCCCGATGCTGACCGAGAAACCCACCTCCAAATCATTCAGGGTGGGTTTATCTCGGCTTTCCCCGACCTGCGAATAACGGTTTACGACATGGTGGCCGAGGGTGACAGGGTGGCAGTCCGCTGGAACTTTAGCGGCACCCACAACGGAGAGCTCCCTGGCAACCCTCCACTTCCACCAACGGGTAAGCAGATCAACGTAAACGCAATGGCCATACACCGGGTCGCCGGCGGCAAGCTGGCGGAGACCTGGATTAGCTTCGATGCGATGGCTATGATGCAGCAGCTGGGAGTGATTCCAGCGCCGGGGTAGGGCAGGGGATAACCTCTATGCCACGAGTCAGCGACTCGCCCCATACCGGTGCCCTATTACTCATATGGCGGAAGGAGGGCTTTCTATGTCTGAAGAGAACAAGGCCGTAGTGCGCAGGTTTGTTGAGGAACTTCCCAACAAGAAAAACCTGGACGCATTGGACGAGTTGGCATCGCCCAACATCATCGCTCATCACATCCCACCAGGTATGCCAGGGGGGTTTGAAGGTTTCAAGGCCATGGTTGGTATGGTGTTGTCTGCGTTGCCGGACGCCAAGATGGAGATCCAGGACCTCCTTGCGGAAGGAGACAAGGTGGTGCTCCGATGGCGAATGACGGGCACCCACAAGGGCGAGTTGATGGGTGTCCCCGCATCTGGGAATTCCGTGGACTTCACCGGTATCGTTTTTGAACGAATTGAGAACGGCAAGATGGCAGAGCATTGGGAGCAGATGGACATGATGGGTCTAATGCAGCAGATTGGCGTTGTCCCGCCGTCGGGGTAGGCGGGAGGGTAACGCACTTAGTCGTTA
>JAZGBK010000134.1:0-2292 GCA_036476365.1 Dehalococcoidia bacterium | reverse complement strand
TGCTCCGCCACTCGGACCTGGTGATGTACGACCGCCAGACACACTCCCTGTGGCAGCAGCTAACCGGCGAGGCCATCGTGGGCGAGCTCACCGGCAAGAAGCTGGCCTTCATCCCCGCCACCATCGTCTCCTGGCAGGAGTTCCAGCAGGCCCACCCGGATGCCCTGGTGCTCTCTCGGGACACCGGCTACAACCGGCAGTATGGCGTCAACCCCTACTCCGGGTACGACCGGGTGGACCAGCCACCCTTCCTCTTCCGCGGCGAGATGGACGACAGGCTGCTGCCCATGGAACGGGTGCTGGCCCTGGCCGAGGGAGACGATGCCGTGGCCTTCCCCTTCCCAGCCCTGGCCCAGACGCCGGTGGTGTACCACACCCTGGGAGACCGGGAGATAGTGGTGCTCTACGAGCCGCAGACCGTATCCGCCCTGGACAAGACATTCATAGCCCAGTCCCGCCAGGTAGGCTCGGCAGCCGCCTTCTCCCCCGTGGTGGAGGGGAAGCGGCTGACCCTGAAGGCGGTGGACGGCGGCTTCCAGGACCAGGAGACGGGCAGCACCTGGAACCTCTCCGGCCAGGCGGTGGCCGGGCCCCTCAAGGGCAAGGCCCTGGAGCCGGTGGTGAGCGTCAACTCCTTCTGGTTCGCCTGGGGCGTATTCAGGCCGGATACGGTAATCTACCAGCCGTAAGGACACTGCTTCAGACAGGACTAAAGTAACTGGCCCCGGGGACGGTACTGGATGGCCTCGGCCAGGTGGGCCGCGCCGATGGTCTCGGCACCAGCCAGGTCGGCTATAGTGCGGGAGAGTTTGAGAATGCGGTGGAAGGCACGGGCAGAGAGGGAGAGCTGGGTCATGGCCGTCCGCAGCAGTCCCTGGGCCTCTATCTGGAGCTGACAGTAGTCCCTCACCTCCACCGCCGTCATATCGGCATTGCAAAAGAGATGGCTGCCGGCAAAGCGTTGCTGATGCAGCCGGCGGGTGGCCTCCACCCGGCCCCGTACCGCCACCGAGTGCTCCGATAGAGCCTCGCTCACCAGCTTCTCGTAGTCCACCCGGGGCACCTGGACGAAGATATCAATCCGGTCCAGCAGCGGCCCCGAGATGCGTTTCTGGTAGCGGGAGATAAAGCTGGGGGAACAGGTGCACTCCTTATCCGGGTCGCCGTAATAGCCACAGGGACAGGGGTTCATGGCCGCCACCAGCATGAAGTTGGCGGGGAAGGTGAGGCTGCCCTGTGCCCGGCTGATAGTAACCAGCCGATCCTCCAGAGGCTGGCGCAGCGATTCCAGGGCAGCGTGGCTGAACTCGGGGAGCTCGTCCAGGAAGAGAACGCCCCGGTGGCTGAGGCTTATCTCGCCGGGGTGAGGAACGCGGCCACCGCCCACCAACCCCGCCTGGGAGATGGTGTAGTGAGGCGACCTGAAGGGGCGCTGCTCAATCAGCGGTGTGTCGGTGGGTAGCATGCCGCTCACGCTATAGATTTTGGTAACCTCCAGGGCTTCCTCCCGGGTCATCTGGGGCATGATGGAGGGCAGGCAGCGGGCCAGCATGGTCTTGCCGCTGCCGGGGGGGCCCGTCATAAGCACGTTATGGCCCCCAGCGGCAGCCACCTCCAAAGCACGCCGCACGTGTTCCTGGCCCCGCACATAGCTCAGGTCCATGGCCGGAGGCGCCTCGGCGACAGTATCCTCGCTGCCATCGGGCTGGTAGGGAGAAAGGGGGGCCTCCCCCCGCAGGTGGGCCACCAGGGCGACCAGGGAGTCCACCGGGACAATTTCCAACCCCTCCACCAGGGAGGCCTCCCGAGCGTCAATGCCGGGTAAAAACACGGTGGCGAAGCCCTTCTCCCGGGCCAGGGCCACCATAGGCAGAACTCCGGGAGTATGGCGCAGGGTGCCGTCCAGGGAGAGCTCTCCCAGAAAGACGGCCCGGGAGGTATCACATACCACCTGCTCCGAAGACAGGAGCAGCCCCACGGCGATGGGCAAGTCGTAAGCCGGACCCTCCTTCTTCAGGACAGCAGGGGCCAGATTGACGGTGATGCGCCGGGGTGGGAAGAGGCAGCCGGAGTTGCGGATGGCGGCCCGCACCCTCTCCCGGGCCTCCTGCACCGCAGTATCCGGCAGGCCCACGATGTTGAAGGCGGGCAGGCCAGGGGAGATATCCACCTCCACCGTCACCACCTCCCCATCCAGGCCCACCACCGCACAGCTAAAGACCTTGGCTATCATCTCAGGCTTATGTTAGTTACACCGGCCGTGGACTGTCAATGCTCATTAAATAAAAAGAA
>JAZGBK010000133.1:0-5807 GCA_036476365.1 Dehalococcoidia bacterium | reverse complement strand
TCATGGCCTGGGGGCGATTAATGGTGAGGCACACCACATGGTCCCTCTTCTCCACCAGCAGGTCTCCCATCAGCTACTCCTTTCTACGAGACTGTTTACCGTCCACTCTTTGCCCACCCGCCCACCCGGAGATAATTTCGGGGGCTACGTCCCCGAACCCCCAGGGGGGACCTGGGGAGCGAAGCCCCCATTTTATATTCCTTGGGCGGGCGGGTGGTAAAAGAAATGGTTGCTAAACCACCTCTCCTGCTACTCCTGTGTTATACGGTTCAGGTATTTCCACCGTATCACCGGGGCAGGCCCAGACCCCGGACGGCGATGATGCCCCGCAGCACATCCAGGGTGCCGCCGCCGATGGTCACCCCTATAGAGGAAAGGAGCATGCGCTCGATGCGCCCCCCCTGCGCCCCCCACCGGGGGTCGGCCCCCACCTGCCCGTAGAGGCCCTGGGCCTCCACCCACAGGGCGGACAGGCGGCCCATGAGCTGGCCGCCGAAGAGCTTGGTCATGGCCGCCTCCCACTGGGGGATAAGCCCCCGGCCCTGCATCCAGGCTATGCGATAGGAGAGGAGACGGAAGGCCTCAATCTCCGTGGCCACGGCAGCCAGCCGCCCCCGCATTCTCCCCACCACCACCCCGTTTCGGGCACCCTTCACGAACTCTACCAGGTCGTCCAGGGTGCGGCGGTAGAGGGCGGCCCGGGCGATGCCGGCGGCGTGGACGGTGCGCTCGTGGTTAAGAGCGAAGGCAATCTGGTACCACCCCCGGCCTGCCTCCCCACCCACCAGCCCCTCCCGGGGCACCGTGACCCCATCCAGGAAAATTTCGTTGAAGCAGTGCAGGCCCAGGGCGTTTATGAGCGGGCGCACCTCCACCCCCGGCGATTTGAGGTCCACGATAAGCAGGCCCAGCCCGTGGTGCTTGGGGGCCTGGGGGTCGGTGCGGGCCAGGAGCAGACAGTAATCGGCGTAGTGGGCGTTGCTGGTGTAGAGCTTCTGGCCGCTGAGGACGAAACCGCCTCCGGCGGTGGCCTCCGCCCGGCACTGGACTCCGGCGAGGTCGGAGCCGTACTCCGGCTCGGTGAGGCCCACGCAGAACTCCACCTCCCCCCGGCCGATGGCGGGCAGAAAGCGGGCCTGCTGCTCCGGGGTGCCGTAGCCCATGAGCACCGGGCCCACGATGCTCACCGTGCGGTTATAGAAGGGGGCGGCGTGGTAGCCCAGCTCCTCGGCCAGCACCCACTGCTCCTCGGCGGAGGCGCTTATGCCCCCGTACTCCAGGGGCCAGCCGGGCGCCAGCCAGCCCCTGGAGGCCAGGCGGCGGGCGAACTCACGGGAGAAGGCCCAGTAGTCGTGAGACTCGGCGGACTCCTCCTCAAATCCGGTGAAGTCCGCCGGGAGCGTTTCCGCCAGGAAGCGGCGCACCTCCTCCCGGAAGGCACCGGCCCCGGTGCTCAGCTGGAAGTCCACCCCTCTCCCTCAGGCAAGGGCACCCTCCCCTTCCAGCACGGCGGCCACCTCCGCCATGTCCAGCGCCTCCAAGCCCCGCCTGGTCTGGAGCCCGGTGGTCGGGTCCCAGCCATGCTGGGCATAGTACTCCTCCTTGAGCCCCTCCAGATAGTGGTGGGCACTGAAGCCCTTGCCCGGGCCCTCGCCCACCTCTTCGTGGAGCCAGCGGTGGCACAGGGTATCGTCCTCCCGGCGCTTGCCCAGCCGGGAGTTAAAGGCCTTCTCCAGGTTCACCACCCGTCTGCCGACAGCGACGAGCTCCTGGGGTGTGTAGCGCTCCCCGGTGAGGGCCTCTATGGCCTGGGCGAAGAGCTCTTCGGGATAGGTGATAGGGTCGAAGAACTGCAAGAAGCAGCACAGGCCCAGGCTGTTCACCAGGGTGGCCCGGTCCTCGGCCGCCGCGGAGCTGGCCCCCTTGAGCCTGGGGGACAGAGGCTCCGCCCCATCCGGGGTGCCGAAGTAGTGCTGGGACACATCCGGTCGGTTCATCTTGTCCAGGGTACCGAAGGCCTTGAGGTGGCAGGCCCCCCGGGAGGCCACCGCCATGTTCAGCGCCCAGGAGTGGGTGTGGCGCACCTCCTCAATAAAGGTAGCACCGCCCTTGCCGTAGAGGGCGAAGCGGAGGGCGTCGCAGCCCTTCATCTCCCCGATGCGCTGCCCCGCCCCGTAGACCCCGTCCCGGAAGATTTCTCCCAGGGTGTTGGACTGGGTAGCGATGGACTCTATGAGCCGGGCCACCGCCCCGGCGCTGCCCCACTCAAAGTCCAGCGCCTCCCCGGCCCACTCCGCCATGTCCTCATCGGTGACGATGCCCCGCTGCCACAGCTCCATAAGGAAAGCGGAGCAGCCCCCCACCTCAATAAGGTCCAGGCCGTAGCGGCGGCAGAGGGCGCTGAGTCGGGACACCTCCATCAGGTCGGGGATATCGCTCATGATGCCGAAACCGGCTATGGCGGCGTACTCCGGCTTGTAGTCCTGGTACTCCGGCAGCGCCCCGGCGGTGCGGAAGCTGCCGCCACAGGCCCACAGGCAGCCCGGCGAGCAGCTAAAGGGGGCGGGGGTCACATGCTCCCGGTACCAGCTCGGGTTTAGCTTCCGGTACTTGTCCTCGGGAAAGGCAGTGGACTGGTTGTTGCGGTAGCCGTTGACCCCTATCCGCTGGTAGTTGCCGGTGATGAGCAGGGTGCCGTAGCTCTTCCAGCCATCCCGCTGCCGGAAGGAGATTTGCTCCTGGGCCTGGAGCATGGCATCCATGCTGCGCACAAAGCCCGGCGGGTCATGCACCTCTATGCCCCGGGTGCCCCGAACGGCAATTGCCTTGAGGTTCTTGGAGCCCATCACCGCCCCACCACCTGCCCGTCCCGCCGCCCGGTGTACGCTGACCATGATACAGGCGTAGCGGACCAGGTTCTCGCCGCCGGGGCCGATGCAGGCCGTTTCCACACCGGGCCCCATCGCCAGCCGCAGGGCGTGGTCCGTCTCCTCGGTATCCTTCCCCCACAGGTGGGAGGCATCCCTGATTTCCACCCGTCCGTCCTCAATCCACAGATAGACGGGCTTCTCAGCCCGCCCGGTGATGACCATATGGTCGTACCCCGCCCAGCGCAGGTTGGGGCCCAGGAAGCCGCCGGAGACGCTGTCCCCGAACAGCCCGTAAGCGGGTGACTTGAAGGTCCACTTCATCTTGCTGCCCCCACCCCATCCGGTGCCCCCCAGGGGGCCGAGACCGGCGATGAGCACATTGTCCGGGCTCAAACCGTCTATCTGGGGGTCCACCCCCAGGAAGTGCTGCCACAGCAGATAGGTATTGATGCCCTCCCCACCCAGGTAGTAGCGGCGCAGCTCCGCAGACAGAGTCTCAGTGCTTATGCGCCCGCTGCTGAGGTCAACCCTGAGGATGTCACCCCGTCCCGCCATGCTGCTCCTTTACCTACCGGTGGTCAAGTTGAGCCTATTATAGCCTTGCTCCGGGGTGGTGCCAAGTCCTGCCGCCCTTCCCCCACCCCAGAGGAGTAGGGTATAATGAGAGCCAATCTACGCCCTGCCTGAGCAAGTGACATTGGAGGTGAGCATGGCCAGCCAGCCTTTTGCCGAGCTCTTCCAGCCCGGCCACATCGGGGAGATGAGCCTGACCAACCGTATAGTAATGCCCCCCATGGGCACCAACCTGGCGGATGACGATGGCTCAATAACGCAACGGTCCATAGACTACTACGAAGCCCGGGCCCGGGGCGGGGTAGGGCTGGTGATTGTGGAGGTCACCGGGGTGGAGCTATCCCGGGGCCGCACCATCCGCCGCCAGATTGGCATTGACGACGACAAGTTCCTGGAGGGCCTGTCCCGGCTGGTGGAGGCCATACACCGCCACGGCGCTAAAGCCGCCATCCAGATACACCACGCCGGCCGCCTGGGGCACACGGAGGAGCCTATCGCCCCCTCGGCGGTGCAGATGCCCCCCAGCCAACGGGTGCCACGGGAGATGACCACCGGCGAGATAGAGGAGATGATAGGCCGCTACGGCGCCGGTGCCCGCCGTGCCCTGCAGGCGGGCTTTGACGGGGTGGAGATTCACGGTGCTCACCAGTACCTCATCTCCCAGTTCCTGTCCTCGGCCACCAACCGCCGCCAGGACGGGTGGGGGGGAGACCTGCGTGCCCGTGCCCGCTTCCTGATGGAGGTCATCGGGGCGGTGAGGGGAGAAGTGGGCACCCGCTACCCGGTGTGGTGCCGCCTCAGCGCCAGGGAGTACGGCCTGGAGGGCGGCATCATCCCCGAAGAGGCGGAGCAGGTGGCCCAGTGGGCCGAGGAGGCCGGCTGTGATGCCATCTCCGTCTCCTGCTACGGGGTGGGGGGCTGGGCGGCGGTCAACATGCCCCACACCCCCGGCGCTCTCATACCCCTCGCCGAAGGGATAAAGCAAATGGTAACGGTGCCGGTGATGGCCGTGGGCCGCCTGGGCCCCGCCCTGGGCTGCCGCATCATCAAGGAGGGCAAGGCCGACCTGATAGCCATCGGCCGGGCGCTGCTGGTAGACGCCGACTGGGCCAACAAGGTGGCCGCTGGGAAACTCCAGGAAATCCGCCCCTGCATCGGCTGCCACCGGTGCCTGGAGCTGGCCCCCGAGGGCATCAAGTGCACCCCCAACCCCGCCATGGGCCTGGAGCGGGAGATGACCATAACCCCGGCCTCCAAGAGCAAAAAGGTGCTGGTCATCGGCGGCGGCCCCGCTGGGCTGGAGGCGGCCCGGGTAGCGGCCCTCCGGGGCCACCAGGTGACCCTCTGGGAGCAGGCCGACCGCCTGGGCGGCCAGCTACTGGTAGCAGACAAGGCACCCCGCAAGAACCATATGCGGGCGCTCCGGAACTACCTGGTACGCCAGCTGAAGTCCCAGGGGGTCCAGGTGGCCCTGGGCAAGGAGGCCACCCCCGCAGCGGTAGCCGAGATGGACCCTGAGGCGGTGGTGGTGGCCACCGGCTCCACCTCCATGGCACCCCAGCTCCCCGGCCTGGACAGCCTGCCGGTGGTACAGGCGGTGGATGTGCTGGCCGGTAAGGCCCCGGTGGGCCAGCGGGTGGTGGTCATGGGGGCCGAAAGAGTAGGCTGCGAGGTGGCCAACTTCCTGGCCCATCAGGGCAAGCAGGTGACCATGACCCGCCGGGGGGCACGCATCGCCACCCACCTCAACCCCATCGCCAGCCGGGAGATGCGGGACCGGCTCAAGGAGGGTGGAGTCCAGGTGCTCACCGCCGTCAGCTACGAGGAGGTCACCGGCCAGGGGCTGGTCGTAACCGATCCCAACGGCGAGCGCCACACACTGGCGGCGGATACCCTGGTGCTGGCGGTGGGCTCCCGACCCAACACTGAGCTGGCCACGGAGCTCCACAGCAGGTACCAAGCACGGGCCGTCGGTGACTGCCTCAGCCCCCGCAACCTATGGGAGTCCCTCACCGATGGCTACCGGGCCGGGCTGGAGGTGTGAGCACAGAGTGCGAGGCATTCGGGCCCTGCCATCAGATATCCGCTCGGTCCGGCTCCCGCTGTCATCTGCGGCCGTGGTGCTCCTTCTCCTGCTGGCAGCCTGCGGGCAAGGGGCCAGCCCCACCCCTCCACCCCAGGTGACTGTCCTGGGCCAGGCGGTACCTCAGGATACCGTGCTCTGGGGCGGCGAAATATACCAGACCCACTGCCAGGCCTGTCACGGCGACCAGAACGGCCGCAGGGGCCGGCAGGGGGTCTCCCCCCACAACCAGGACGGCCACACCTGGCATCACCCCGACCACCATCTGCTGACATGGACGG
>JAZGBK010000132.1:0-6787 GCA_036476365.1 Dehalococcoidia bacterium | reverse complement strand
GACATCGTTCTGGACTGTGCCGGCTCCGCCTCCAGCGCCCAGCAGGCGCTGAGAATGGTGGGGTGGGAGGGGGGCAAGGTGGTGCTGGTGGCCCTCTACGAGAGGGAATCGGTGCTGGACCTCAACTATGTCACCAGGAAGGGGGTCAGGCTGCTGGGCTCATGGGGGTGGAGTCCCGAGGAGTTCGCCGAGGCCTTGGGCCTGGTAGCCGGCGGTGCCATAGACCGCAGGCCCCTCATCAGCCACCGATTTTCCCTGGACCGGATACAGGATGCCTTTGAAGCCCAGACGGAGCCGGAGGGGTCTGTAAAGGTACTGGTCAAGCCTAACCTGTAGGAGCTTGTACGCATTGTCCGGTGGTCCGGCGGGTGGGTGGTCAGGGGGGGAGTCTTTATCTTTCTCGTCAGCCCGTGTGACGGGAAATTCCGCTTAAGAGCCTCTTGCCTGAGCTCTCATGCGTATCCATGTCCACCACAGCCATACTGCACCAGTTACCAGGGCAGCACCAAAGGCGTAACCCCCGATGACATCACCGAGCCAGTGTGCTCCCAGGTATACCCGGGAGAAGCCGATAGCCAGCAGCACAAGCACGACCGCTCCCTGCATAAGCCCCCGGGCCATGCCTGGCTTCATAAGTATAGTTAGCATAACCATAAGAGTGCCCAGAACCACTACACCACCCATGGTGGTGCCGCTGGGGAAGGAGTAGCCGGGCGCCTCTAGTAATACCTGCACCAGGTCAGCGGAGGGCCGGGGACGAGCCACCACCTCTTTGATGACTCCCATGAGAACGAAGCCCGCCACGATGGTGGCGGCTATCAAAAGGCTCTCTTTGCGCCATCTCTTGAGGTAGAGCACGACTACCGTCACACCCAGCACGGGCAGCATGGCCAACGGTATTACAGATATGGCCTTCACCACAGTATCCAGCCATGAAGCTCGCCACGACTGCACCCACAGAGAGGCGCTTAGCTCTCCAGGGAAGCGGTCGACGACGCTGGCCAGATAGGCGAAGACACCAAGCGCTACCAGAAAGACCCCACCAATGCCTAGGGAGAGTAGCCTGTGACCTTTGGCTTCAGACGCACGCCCCTGTGTAATCATCTCCTGTCCATCCCCGTGCTGAACATCATAGACCCCCACGGGGCTGTGGCGTCAAGTGGGCTGTTGGCCGAGGCCCAGCCCTTCCCGGAAGGCGTGGCGGTTCAGCTCCCGCATCCGGTTCTGCGGAGGGAAGCGCTGGTCTATCTGGGCCTCTATAAGCTCGGGGGGCAAGGCTTCGGTGAGGCCCACATAGGCCCCCAGCAGGATGAAGTTGGCCCCCAGGATGTTGCCCAGTCCCAACGCCATCTCGGTAGCCGGGACTGTTACTGTGCGGATGTCGCTACGCTCCACCGGCGGCAGCCCGGCGCTCTCCGCCAGCAGGATGCCGCCTGGTCTTACCCGCACCACGAAGTCCTGAAGCTGTGAAGGCTCAAAGATGATAACGCAGCCGGCCCGGGAGACCATAGGGGAGGCGATGGTGTGGGTGGAGAGGACCACAGTGCACTCGCTGGGGCCGCTGCGCCTCAGGGTGTAGTAGGTGGGGCTCCAGGTGACGGAGGGGTAGTGCTCCATGCCCGCCTGGGCCAGCAGTTGCCCCACCAGCAGCACCCCCTTGCCGCCGGTGCCGGCCATGATAACCTCGTGCCTGCCGTTCCCGCCCATCTCAGGCCTTGAACTCGCCGAGGGGATAGTTGGGTATCATCTCTTCCTCTATGCGCTTGTTGGACTCCAGGGGGTTCAGCTTCCAGTTGGGGGGGCAGGCGGAGAGGAACTCCACGAAGGTCAGCCCGGCTCCTTCCATCTGCCTGGTGAGGGCCTGCTTGAAGAACTTCTTGGTCTTCTGGTAGTTGGCCGGGGTGTTCACCGCCCCTCGGGCGGCGTAGGCCACGCCATCCAGGGTGGACAGCATCTCCGGCACGTGGGCGGGCAGCCCCATGGTCCGCTCCCGGCCGCCGGGGCTGGTGGTGGTCACCTGGCCGGTGAGGGTGGTGGGGGCCATCTGGCCGCCGGTGGTGCCATAGACGGTGTTGTTTATCATGCACACGGTGATGTTCTCCGCCCTCATGGCGGCGTTGACCAGGGAGCCGGCGCCGATGGCTATGGTGTCGCCATCCCCCTGGATGGTGAACACCACCGGTTTGTAGAACAGTGCCCGCTTGAGGCCGGTGGCCACATCCGGTGCCCGGCCGTGGGCCACGCAGATGACCGAGTCCAGCTCCAGGCCGATGCTGATAAACCCGGCACAGGTGACACCGCTGATGCAGACCGTCCTGTCCCTCAGCCCCAGCTCGTCCACCGCATCCATCATAAGGCGGCCTATGGTGCCGTCATGGCAGCCGGGGCAGAAGGGGGCCTCCTCGCCCTTCCGCCACAGGGCGGGTGTGCCGCTAACCCACTGCCGTTCCACTCTTCTCCTCCTGGTCTATTGTGTCCTTAATACGCTGAAATACGGTGTCGGGCAGTATCATCCCGGAGGCGCTCTTCATGTGGCGGGAGAGCATGTTCAGCAGGTGGACGGGGGTCTTCCCGGCCGCACCGAGCCTCACATCGTCCACCATCTGGCCCAGGCTGTCCTCCACCACCAGGAAAGCTGCGCCCCGGTCCGCGGCTGCGGCCACCGCCTGGTAGGGGAAGGGCCATACCGTCATGGGCCGTAGCAGCCCCACCGCCAGTCCCTCGTCCCGTGCCCAGTCCACCGCCTCCTGGGATACGCGGGCGCAGTAGCCATAGGCCACCAGCACCAGCCGGGCGTCCTCGGTGCGGTAGCTTTCGTAGCGGACCTCGGTCTCCATCTCCTTGAACTTCTTGTCCAGGGCCTCTATGAAGTCCAGGTAAGAGGCGTGTCTCTCCACGAAGATGAGTCCGGTGTTGCAGGCCACCGCCCGGCGGCGGCTTTCGCCGTGGGCACCCATCCCTATCACCGCCCAGTCTTTAGGGGGTAGAGGGTCCAGGTCCAGCGTGCGTAGCTCCAGGGGCTCCATGAGCTGGCCCAGCAGGCCATCACTAAGCATCACTACCGGGTTGCGGTACTTATCAGCCAGATGGAAGGCCAGCTGGATGAAGTCATGGTTCTCCTGCACGGAGGCCGGGGCCAGCACGATGTTCTTGTAGCCCCCATTGCCGCCGCCCCGGGTGGCGGAGAGGTAGTCCATCTGGGCGTGCTGGGTAGTGCCCTGCCCCGGCCCACCCCGCTGCACCAGGGCGATGACGCAAGGTAGCTCGGCATTCACCATGTGGGAGATGGTCTCCTGCATCAGGGCCCACCCCGGGGAGGAAGTGGAGGTCATCACCCGCACTCCAGCCGCCGCCGCTCCCATTACCATGTTGATGGAGCCGGTCTCGCACTGCCCCTGTAGGAAGATGCCCTCCCGCTGGGGCAGCTCCTTGGCGAACCACTCGGTAACTTCGTTCTGGGGTGTGATGGGGTAGCCGAAGAAGTGGCGGCAGCCGGCCGCCACCGCCCCCCAGCCTATGGCCACATTGCCCTGGGCCAGCATGCGTTGGGTCATTCTACCGTCCTTGGATTCAGTATGGTTGAGGCGGACATCCTATGATGGTAGTCCTATCTCCCGTCGCCTGTCAACTTGCTGCCGTGATGGTGTTTCCCGACCATTCCTTACGCGCCGGATGATGTAGGGGCAGTCCGCCTTCGGCGGATGCCCCCGCCCCAGGGCGCAGCAAGCAGCGCCCCTACCTTGCCGCACTCCCCAACATAACCTTTGGGAGGGTGGGTGGGAAGAATGATGATTGTGAAGTGACCTCCCCGGGCTATAGACTTGGCCGTCACGGCCTCTGCCGTTATACTGTGGAGGACGACTTAAGAAGCAAGGAGGCAAGTTACAGTGAAGCTCTACGCACTAAGGGCCGGGGTGGTGGACATGGACCGCAGCGTATTCCTTCCGGCAACCCCCAAGGGGACCCGGGTCCAGGCCCCGGCGCTGGTGTTCATCATCCAGCACCCCCAGGGCAATGTGGCGGTGGATACGGGGTTGGACCCCCGGGTGTATGCTGACCCCCAGGGGTACTGGGGTGGGGTGGCCAGGGCGCTTACCCCCAGGGGCGACGAGGGTGACGGCCTGGTGCCCCGGCTACAGGAGGCCGGGTTCTCGCCCGATGACATCCGCTATGTGATATGCACCCACTTCCATATGGACCACGCCGGGGGCAACCGCTTTCTGCCCAAGGCCATTTTTCTGGTACACCAGGCGGAGATGGACTTTGCCCGTGATATGGAGGGCAGCGGCTACTACCGCAGCGACTGGGACTATCCCCTGGACTACAAGAAGGTGGATGGGGAGACCGACTTGTTCGACGATGGCCTGGTGAGGCTGGTGCCCCTGCCCGGCCACACCCCCGGATTCATGGCGGTATCGCTCAAGCTGCCGGGGGGCCCGGTGGTGCTGGCCGGCGATTCCTGTCCCCTGCCCGAGAACCTGGCGGGAAGGATAGTGGCCCGGACGGATAGGGACCCGCAGAAGAGCCTGCTGGCTATGGAGTGGCTGGCTGGGGAGCAGCAGAAGGGAGCCACCATCCTCTTCGGCCACGATGCCGGGCAGTGGCCCGTGCTGCCGACGGAGTTCTCCCCCCGTTGAGCGAGGAGGCAGTGTGAGTATAGAGAGTGTGGACAAGGGGTTCCTGAAGGTAGGCCGGGAGGACGGTATAGCCACCGTCACCGTGAACCGACCCGAAAGCCGCAACGCCATGACTCCGACCATGTGGCGGGATGTGGCCCCGCTGATGGAGGGGCTGGATGGTGACGAGGGGGTGAAGGTGATTGTGCTCCGGGGAGAGGGCAGCGCTTTCATCTCGGGTGCCGATATCCGGGAGTTTGAGGGCATAGCGGGCAAAGCCGATGTAGCCCGGAACCATCTGCATTGCGTGGAGGGGGCCATGGAGGCGGTGTCTGGGGTGAGCAAGCCGGTGATAGCCATGGTCAACGGCCACGCCATCGGCGGCGGCTGTGAGCTGGCCATGGCCTGCGACTTCCGCTATGCCGTGCAGAAGGCCAAGTTCGGCATCCCCGCCTGCCGCCTGGGCATCGTCATCAGCTTCCAGAACACTCAGCGCCTGACGCACCTGGTAGGCCCCGCCCACGCCCAGGAGATGCTGATGACGGGCAAGGTAATTGAGGCGGATGAGGCGTGGCGCATCGGCCTGGTGAACGGGGTCTTCCCCACCGAGGCCCTGGAGGGGCATGTGTATGGGGTGGCCCGTAACATGTGCGGGCTGGCACCCCTGACCATCAGGGCGGCCAAGGAGCACACCCGGCGGGCGCTGCTGGGTCCCCCTCTCTCCGACCCCGAGGAGGGGCTGGCCCTGTCCTTCAAGGCCTACCTCAGCGAGGACTTCAAGGAGGGCTACCGGGCCTTCCTTGAGAAGCGAACGCCCAACTTCCGGGGGAAATAGATAGGGGAGCAGCGAGCTAACTCGGGGGCCAGATGAGGAGAAGACGGCCCGCTAACCGGCGGCAGCGGCGGCGGGAGACCCGCTGGGCGGGTAGAAGAGGGCACCCCAGCGCCTTTCCCTGGTGGCTGATAGCCCTGTTGGTTCTGGTGGCCGTCGCCTTCGGCCTGAGCAGGGCCTTGACATAAAGCTCTTACCGGCCGGTAGCGCCAGTCAGTTCCTCGCAGAGGAGGGGGAGCACCTCCTGGAGGTCGCCCACGATGCCCACATCGCACGCCTCAAAGATGGGTGCCTGGGGGTTACGGTCCACTGCCAGCACCACCTTGGAGCGCAGGAAGCCGCTGGTGAAGTGGAGGGCGCCGGAAGCGCCCAGGGTTACCATCAGCCGGGGTCTTACTGACTTGCCGCTGTGGCCAATCATGCGGTCGCTGCCCACCATGCCCTTGTCCACCGCTGGCCGGGTGCCGGCCAGGCACGCCCCCAGTATGGAGCACAGCTGCTGGGCGGAGTCAGTGTCCCCGGTGCAGTAGAGCCCCCAGCCCCCGGCCACCACCGCCGGGGCCTCCTCCAGGGGCATTTCAGCGGTGGCGTGGTGCACCACCTCCACCACCTGTGGGTTTAGTTCATCAGGGTTCACCTCCGGGGTGAGGCGCACCACCTCCCCGGAGCGGGAGGGGTTGGGCTGGGGCCGCTCCAGCACGCCGGGGCGCACGGAGGCCATCTGGGGCCTCCTCTGGGGGCACAGGATGCGTAGCGCCAGGTTGCCCCCCCACCCCGGCACCACCTGTACCAGTTGCGCCGTCCCGTCTATCTTCTCAATGGACAGCTCCAGGCAGTGGGCGGTGAGGCCCGTCTCCAGCCGGGCGGCGAGCCGGGCAGCCAGGTCGGCTCCCAGGGGGGTGGCCCCGGCCAGCACTATCTGGGGCTGGTGTTTCCGGACCATCTCCGATAGCAGGCGGGCGCAGGCGCTGGAATGATAGTGGGTGAGCTGTGGGTGCTCCAGCAGGAAGACCACATCGGCCCCGGCGGCGATGAGCTCCGCGGCGGCGGCTTCTGCTCCCTGGGCTATGAGCACGGCGGCCACCTGTCCCCCCTCCGCCGAGCGGAGTCCGTCTGCGGACAGGTCATCGGCCAGCTGACGGGCCTTGCCGGTAAGCTCCACGGAGACGGCGGCCGCCCGTCCCGCGGCCTCCCCCGCCAGCACCCACACCGGGGATTTCATAGCGCCTCTAACTCCACCAGGCGCTTCACGGCGGCCTTCACGGCCTCCTGCGGGGCACCGGTGAACACCTCCCGGCGGCGTCCTGAGCCGAGGGTGAACACATCCACCACCCGGATG
>JAZGBK010000131.1:0-4631 GCA_036476365.1 Dehalococcoidia bacterium | reverse complement strand
GCCGATGGTATGGCCCATGAGCATTATGGGGTCGCAGGCCTGGTTGACGGCCACCGTCATGGCCGGCACCGGCACATCCCCGGCCAGGACCATGCCCACCCCGATTATGGTGCGGTCGCAGTGGTGGTCCGGGTAGCCGTGGGTGCGGAGTATGTCAAAGTACTTGTCGGCGTTGGTGACCCGGTCGGCCTCGTTCTGTATGGGCAGGTACTCAAACCCCATGGAGGTGATGAGGGCGGGGAAGTTGGGGCCGAAGCAGAAGGGCCGCCCCTCCTTCCAGGCCTCAAGCTCGTGTGCCCGGAGCTCCATCTCCAGCTCGTAGAGCATTACGGTGGCCTTGAGCTTGGTGGGGTCGGGGTTCTCCCTTATCTTCTTGACCCGCCGCTCCATCTTGGCGTATTCAGCCTCTATGTAGTTCACCGTTTCCCCCTTTTGGGCATCACGCCCCTTACTCTTCCGGCTCCACCATCTCCAGGAACGCCTGGACACGGTTCCGTATCTGCGCCATATTGCTGGGTATGTACTCCTTCTCCAGGCTGATGGCCTGAACGCCGATCTGCTTCATCCTGTCCAGGAAGAAGGGGCGGCGCATCTCCCGGGAGCGGGAGTATCTCTGGGCCAGCTCAATTACCCCGTGGGCCTTGTAGTCCTTCACCCACCCCGCCGCCTGCTCTATCTGGGACTGCCAGGCCACCATGCGGGCGGGCCCGGGCTGGCCCAGGTAGCGCTGGGCCAGCGCCGATAGGGCGTCCCGGCCATCCGTCCCTACCAGGCCCCAGTAGTAGCGGCTGCCGGTATCAAAGTCGTCCATGACCACCACACACCCGGCGCCCTCAATGGCCTCCACATACTCCGGGTTGTCGGCGAAATCGCTGGAGACCAGGATGCGGGGGGTGAAGGAAGGGATGGTGGCCTGCCTCTCCCGGATGTAGGGCAGCAGTTCCTCCATCTCCCGGTTGAACTGCTCCACGGGCATCAGGGTGCCGGCCACGGTGAGTCCCACCATCTCGGCCCCGCTGAGGGGCGGTACCTCCCGCTTGCGCAGCTCGTACACCTCCAGGATGAGGGAGCGCCGCCGGTTACACACCTCTACGGCATGGGCCAGGTCTTGGGGGCTTATCTTCTTTCCGGCCAGGCCCTCCACCGCCGCAACGAACTCCGCTATCTCACCGGCATAGTACTTGATGGTCTCCGGTGAGGGGTAGTGGGGCAGGTGCAGGATGTGGCCGAACTTGGCCTTGCCCAGGTGCAGCCACACATCCCACAGCCGGATTATGTCCTGCTCCCAGGTGGTGGCCACCACCCCGTCCAGGAAGTCCATATCGCCGTCCAGCAGCGATTGGAGCACATGGTTGCAGTAACCGCAGCTATTGGCGGAGCGGATGACCAGGGCATCGTCTATCTTGTCCGACCAAGTGCCGCTCACCCGCCAGGGCATGATGCCGGCGGCCACCAGCACCTCCACCGGCACATAGGTGCACATCACTCCTACCACCTTGCCGCCGCCCTGCTTCCACTCCCTGGCCCAGTGTGCACGGTTCTGCGGCTGGTTGGAGGCGACCAGTCTCTGTAACCTACCCTCAGCTTCTGCGCTCAATACCGCCTGCCTTTCTTACGCTGACCGGACGGTGCTGTCTAATGATTTGATGATTAGTTTACTCCGGTGATGGCCGCCGGTCAACCAGGATTGGGGAGCTTGCCTGTCCCACCCGCCCGCCCAGCTACATTTGGCGAGGGGTGTCTCAGGGGGTGGGGAACCGCCGGCACAGCTCGGCTACCTCCAGGCGCACCGCCTCCCGGACGCCTTTGTCCTCGGGACTGCGGAGCACCCGGCAGATGAGGTTGGCCACCAGCACCATCTCCGTTTCCCTCAGGCCCCGGGTGGTGATGGCCGGGGTGCCCAGGCGCACGCCTCCGGCCACCTGGGGAGGGTGGGGGTCAAAGGGGATGACATTGCGGTTAGCCACTATGCCGGCCGCCTCCAGGGCGGCCTCGGCCTGCTTTCCGGTTATCCCCAGGGGGGTGAGGTCCACCAGCATCAGGTGGTTATCGGTGCCGCCCGAGACCAGCCTGATGCCCTGCTCCAGGAGGGCGGCGGCCAGTGCCCTGGCGTTGGCCACTACCTGGCGCTGGTAGTCGGCGAACTGGGGCTGGGCCGCCTCGTGGAAGGCGGCCGCCTTGGCGGCGATGGCGTGCATCAGCGGCCCGCCCTGCACACCGGGGAACACGGCGGCGTCCACAGCATGGGCCAGCTCATCCCGGCACAGGATAAAGCCCCCCCGGGGCCCCCGCAGGGTCTTGTGGCTGGTGGAGGTGACGATATGGGCGTGGGGGACGGGTGAGGGATGCACCCCCGCCGCCACCAGCCCGGCCAGGTGGGCCATATCCACCATAAGCCGGGCGCCCACCGCCTGGCCGATGGTGGCGAAGTGTCCGAAGTCTATGGTCCGGGGGTAGCTGCTGGCCCCGGCGACGATGAGTTTGGGGCGGTGCTCCCGGGCCAGCTTCTCCACCAGGTCGTAGTCCAGGAGCTCGGTGTGGCGGTCCACACCGTAGCTTACGAACTTGTACAGGTGGCCGGAGAAGTTGACCGGTGAGCCGTGGGTAAGGTGGCCGCCGTGGGTGAGGCGCATGGCCAGCACGGCGTCTCCCGGCTGGAGGGTGGCCACATAGGCAGCCATGTTGGCCTGGGCACCGCTATGGGGCTGCACATTGGCATGTTCCGCCCCGTAGAGGGCCTGGGCCCGGCTGCGGGCCAGGGCCTCTATTTGGTCTATCACCTCACAGCCGGCGTAGTAGCGGGCGCCGGGGTAGCCCTCGGCATACTTGTTGGTGAGTACGGAGCCCTGGGCCTCCAGTATGGCCGGGCTGGTATGGTTCTCGGCGGCGATGAGGTCCAGGGTCTCTTCCTGGCGGCGGTGCTCCCTCTCCAGCAGCTCCGCCAGCGCCGGGTCCTGGCGGGCCAGGCGGGCAGCTACAAGGTCTGGCCCACCCACCTGGGTGGGTGGGCTGGATGGGCCCTGGGGGTTACCGGATTTGCCGTCCTTCAACTCAGCCAACGGAGAGTTTACCCCCCTCTCTACAGTGTGTCAAACGGGGCAGGTAGGGGGCCACGGGCGTTCAAGAGACCGTGGGCTCAATGAGCCCGTAGCGGCCGTCCTGGCGGCGATAAATCAGGTTGACGCCGCCGGTCTCGGGGTTGAGGAACAGGAAAAAGCTGTGGCCCAGCATCTCCATCTGCACTGCGGCATCTTCCGGGGACAGGGGCTGTACCGCAAAGCGCTTCACCCTGGCTATTGCGGGCGCCTCCGCCAGTGGGGACAGGTGGCGCAGAGACATCCCCTTGCTCCGCTGGTGGAGTCGCCCCTTAAAGCGCTCCGCCTGGCGGGCCATCACCCTGGCTACCTCGTCTATGGCGGTGAGCATGTTTACCGCCCGGCTCTCGCCCCGGAGCAGGGTGCCGGCGCTGTTCATGGTCACCTGGACCACGAAGCGGTCGTCCGGCGACTTGGTCTGCTCCTGGCTTATCTCCACCGTGAACTCGTTCAGGGTGGGGAGGTGGCTGGCCAGCTTGCCCAGCTTGCGCTCCAGGTAGTCCTGGACCGTCTTGGCGACCTCTACATTCTTGCCCGTTATCTGGATGTCCATATGCTACCTCACACGGCCTATGTATCAGATTTCCCGGGCCAGCGTCAATCCCCACACCCGGACTGCCCCGGCGGCCTTGAGGGCCCCGGCGCAGGCGTTGAGGGTGGCCCCGGTGGTGCACACATCGTCCACCAGGAGCACGCCGGTGTCCCCTGGGATGCGGGCCTCCCCCGCTGTCCTGAAGGCCCCGGCGGTGTTATGCCAGCGCTGCTCCCGGCTGGGGGTACGGGCCTGGGGCTGCCCGGCCTGGGGCCGCTCCAGCCACCCCGGTGTCACAGGCAGGCCCAGCTCCTGTCCCAGGCCCCGGGTCAGCAGCTCCGCCTGGTTGTATCCCCGCTGCCTCAGCCGGGTCCGGTGCAGGGGCACCGGCACTATCGCCTGGGCGAGCAGTGGGTGGAGGCGGAAATGGGCCGCCATCAGCCCGGATAGCACCGGGGCCAGGGCCTTCAGGTTGCGGTACTTGAGGAGGTGCACCGCCTGGCGGGCCAGGCCTTCAAAGCGGAACGGGGCATACACCCCGTCTATCTCCAGCCTTTGCCCCTGGCAGGCGGGGCAGACCTCTACCCCCAGGGGCAGGCCGCAGCGGGGGCACAGCGGTGGGAGCAGCCGGGGCAAGGCAGCGGCGCAGGCCGAGCACAGGTAGCCCCCACCTCGGGCACAGCCGATGCATGTCTTGGGAAAGAACAGGTCCGCCACCCTTTCGGGTAGCTTACTCCGCAGGACAGACACAGGGACCGCCGGCCTTAGTAAAGCTGCCGGACCGGGCTACCGAGGCCGGGCGCTATGTACGCTGCCGCTAATAATGGGCTCGTTCAGGTAGATATCCCCGTTCCTGATTTTGAGGTTGAAACCGCAGTCAGGGTTGGTACATACCCAGGCCTTGTAGTGCACGGCAGCGCCCTGGCTTCCGTAATCTGAAAGGGGCAACAGTTCCCCCTCCTTGCACTTCAGGCACTGGTGTCGTTCAGATAGCTCCACAGAAC
>JAZGBK010000130.1:0-2038 GCA_036476365.1 Dehalococcoidia bacterium | reverse complement strand
AGGTAACCACTCACTATAGTATCCGTCCCCCGCCGCTCCACCCGCACCCGGTAAAGGCGCAGGGCCTGGGCTACTCTGGCCACCCCCTTCCCGGCCACCGGGGTCGGGGCGGCACTGCCGCCTATTATTATAGGACTAATTATGGCGTAGAGCTTGTCCACCAGCCCGGCTTCCAGCAGGGAGGCCAGCAGCACCCCGCCCCCCTCCACCAGCAGGCTGGCGATGCCCCGCTCCCCCAGCCGAGCCAGGAGGGCGGTCAGGTCCACCCTGCCCCCCTCCCCGGACAGGGGCCACACCTCGGCACCGCCCCCGGGACGGGCACCGGCTGTAGCCACCACCGTCTCCCCCGGCTCTTGGAGCATTCTGGCGGTGGGGGGCAGGCGGCCCCGGCTGTCCACCACCACCCGGAGGGGGGCCTTCACCGTGCGCCCTCTACTGTCCCGGGCGGTAAGACGGGGGTCGTCGGCCAGCACGGTATTGATGCCCACCATCACCGCATCCGCCTGGCGGCGGAGCCGGTGGCTGAGGCGGCGGGCGGGGGGGCCGGAAATCCACTGGGAGTCCCCGGTGGCGGCGGCAATCTTGCCGTCCAGGCTCATGGCGAACTTGGCGGTGACGAAGGGCAGGCCGGTGGCCGTGTGCTTGAAGTAGCCCTCGTTGACCTGCCGGGCCTCCGCCTCCCCCTCCCCCACCGCCACCCGTACCCCGGCGGCCCGGAGGGCGTCAACGCCCCGGCCGGAGACCTGTGGGTTAGGGTCCAGGGCGGCTACATGCACCTGGGCCACCCCGGAGGCCACGATAGCCTGGGTGCAGGGTGGGGTGCGCTTCTGGGTGTGGCAGCAGGGCTCCAGGGTGACATACAGGGAGGCACCCTGGCCCCGCCCTCCGGCCCGCTCCAGGGCTACCGCCTCGGCGTGGGGGCCGCCGGGGGGCTGGGTATAGCCCTCCCCCACCACCGAGCCCTCCTGCACCACCACCGCCCCCACTGCTGGGTTGGGGCTGGTGGTGCCCAGGGTGCGGCGGGCCAGGGATAGCGCCCGGCGCATGGGTGGGGAGAGGGGGACAGCGCTGAGGGAGGCGGCATCTTTGGACATGGAAGAAAAGGCTACTTGAAGTCCTTTAGCAGTTGCGGCGGTGGCTCATACTGGGGAAGCTGCGTGAGCTGAAAGAGCCGTGCCCGGTTGGCCGCCCCCGGCCTGACTCCCCTGTAGAACCACTCCTCCACGGTCTTGAAAGGGACACCCAACGCCTCCGACAACTGCCTTACGCTGCCGCCGAAGCGGCTCTGCCCCAGCCACTCCCGCAGGGTGGTGTTATTGGCCGCCGTCCCCCGCCGTCCCCCTCTCGCCGGGGTGCGACCAAACTCCTGGTAGTATCGGGTAGGCGTGGGTCCAACCTGGCCCTGGTACTTGCTGCCCAGGCCGGCGGAGCCGTAGGGCCGGTCGGCGGGGGTGGTGAGCCGCAGGAAGGAAATCTGGCCGATGGCCATCCGGTGGAAGAGGCATATGGGGAACTTGGAGACATTGGATAGCTCCAGGGTGAGGTTCCCCTTCCACCCCGGGTCAACGAAGCCCGCCGTGGAGTGGACCAGGAGTCCGATGCGGCCCAGGGAGCTTTTGCCCTCCAGGCGTCCCACCATGTCCGCCGGCAGGGCGATGTACTCCAGGGTGCTCCCCAGCACAAACTCCCCTGGTTCCAGCTCAAAGGGGTCGTCCTCCGCTATGTGTCTCAGCTCCGTGCGGTCATCCATGCCCATCCTGGGGTCAAGGCGCAGGCCGTAGCCACGGCCGCTGAACACCCTGAGCTGGCGGTCAAGGTGCACATCCACGCTGGCAGGCTGGATACAGGCGGGATCCAGGGGCTGGATTACAATCCGCCCCTTCTCAATTTCCTCTTTAATGGAGCGGTCGCTTAAGACCAAAACCGGCCCCCGTACTTTCGGCCCAATTGTATCACCGGCAGGGAATAGCGGCAACCTTGTGTACTCGCTCAGCAGGGTCATTCAATTCTCCGCCTGTGGCACGCTTGCCCGCCATCC